>CAZCRJ010000055.1:0-10336 GCA_964501015.1 uncultured Roseivirgaceae bacterium
GCTTCAAAATGATAAACTTTTATTCCTTTTTAAAAGTTTTACTCCAATAATTCGACAACCATGACAGAAGCTATTAGCGGAATGCACGTAGAAGCAGCCCGGGTTCAGGAAGAAATCAAAAATTACCTTGGGTTGAAATCGTCAGACCTGGTGTTTGAATATAGTTCTACGGAAGGAAAAATCCGGTTAGACCTGATTACCATCAATCCGCGCCATAATCAGTCATTTTTGTTTCATACCGAAACCGGTATCGATAAACTTGATGCCTTGAAAAAAATGCTCTTTTACGTTCAAAACAATAAAGAGAAAGAAAATAGTTATACCATCCAATGGGTTGCCAAAGGTCAGAAGGAATTGCATACTTCCTATTTCAGGGCCGGCAACATTACGGATGCCTTGCAAAAACTTTACTACGGGAGAGATATGAACACTATTACAGTTTTTAGTGTTGTGATGAATCCTGTTTCCTAAACAACTACCTTTAGACTATGATTTCCGTAACCGATAAAGCAAAAGACAAAATACTTGAACTCCGCAAACAGGAGGGCAAAATAGAAGATCCGAACATACGCGTTTCTGTAAAAGGAGGTGGGTGCTCCGGTTTGATGTATGACCTCGCTTTTGATGAAGCCATCAACCCAAGCGATCAGATCTTTGAAGATAAAGGGGTGAAAATCTTAGTAGACAAAAAAAGCCTTCTTTACCTGCTGGGTACTACATTAGATTTTTCAGATGGCTTGAATGGAAAAGGTTTCCAGTTTGTGAATCCAAATGCCTCTCGGACTTGCGGTTGTGGAGAAAGCTTTTCAGTCTAGCTCGGATTATACAAACGATTTTCCAGATACCAATTTATACTACCCGCTTAGTCTTTCTCTAACGGAAATGTGCAATACACTTTAACTCAATAGCGATGGGTGTTGGCAACGCCTTCACCTCAACGGTTGTGCGGCACGGCCTATTATCCTTAAAGTATTCAGCATAAATTTTATTATAGGAAGCAAAATCATCCTTCATATTGGTAAGAAAAACGGTAACATCTACCAGGTCTTCCCAGCGCGAACCGGAAGCTTCCAAAATAAACCGTATGTTTTGAAAAACAGCGTGACATTGTTCTTCAATATCGTAAGCAATGATCTTCCCATGTTCATCCAGCGTTACGCCAGGAATCTCATTCGAGCCCTTTTTACGCGGACCTACCCCGGATAAAAACAACAGGTTTCCTACCCTTCGGGCGTGGGGGTAAAGGCCTACCGGTTCGGGTGCTTTATCGGAATTAATAGATTGACTCATTATTCAGAAAAATTGTTCAGCCTAGCTTAAATGTAATCGGAACTACGAATCGCGCCCTTACTTTTTGCCCTCTTTGAATACCGGGTTTCCATTTTGGTGAAGATTGAACGCTTGAAACCGCTTCTTCGTCACAGCCCCCGCCAATCCCCTTAACAGCCCTGACTCCTGAAATTGAGCCATCCATTTCGACTATAAACTCTATAAAAACCTTACCTTCAATTCCCTTCCTTCTGGCTGGAGCCGGATAACGCATTACTTTTGCAACGTGTTGGTAAAAGCTTGCCATTCCCCCTGCAGGTTGAGGCGGTTCTTCCAATATGGTATACTCATATTGTTTACCATCCTCGCTATAGCTTGTACCATTAATAAACTGTCCATTATTATATTTTTAAGTATAATATAAAGAGCCATCTTTTCTATACCCTGTCCATACTGAATCAGGAAGACTATTTTTCACTTTTCCTTTTTGAAATAGGCCTAAACTATAGTAGTTGCTTAAAGAACACTCACAGTATCCATTACCATCTTTTACCAGATGAATACCAAGTGAATCCCAGTACTGATCAATAAACTTTTTTTCCCCTTGGAATCGTTCAATACTTTTCTTCGTACCATCGGCATACCATTGCTGAATACGAATCGGGCCACCCTGTGCAAACTCACCATTTAACAATTTGTTTCCATTTTCATCAAACTGAACAAAAGCTCCATTTCTTTGTCCTGATTTATTGATTACTTCAATTGTTCTGATCTTTTCTGTTTTACAATAAATTGTTAACAACGTATCTATTTCAGCTCTGCTTTCCTTTTGTCGTGAAACACTGTAGTAATGGCATCCCAATGCGCTTTCAATAAGATTATCTTCATCATTGAAATAAAATTTTTCCAACTCCTGAGCCATTACCCATTCTACAGAAACAAGAATGAACAGAAAAACCAGTACTCTAACCTTCATAGTGTAAACTTTTAAAACCCAAACACCAGGCTCGCCCAATAGCTCTGCCATTCTGCACCCTCCTCTTTTGAAGGGACCATCTTAACCGAACTGATCATCCATGAACCGGTATTCCCCAGACGAGTAGTAATGATACCATCCTTCTGTGTGTATATGTCTTGCAGAATAGTATTGTTGTTTTTCCTGTTCCACACTTTTACCAGTGCAAAAGGTAAAGGTTTTCCTTCATACAGCACTTTAAATGACATTTCATCACCTTGCTTTAGCCGATAGGGATTTTGAAGCGGAATAATTTCCAAAGGAAGCCCGGCTACCCTGCTGTATGTTTCATCCGGGGCAATTCCACTTTGCAACAGTAATTTTGCACAGCGTGAATAATATTCTTTTGCTGGTTTATCGAGTGTGTTGGTGTTCTTCCGGTGATCATACACTTCATCCAGGCCATCTTCTTTCAGGTAGTCATTAAATTTTTCGGCCTCCAGTTCACTAAAGGCATTATTACTCTGAAGTACAAATAGGTGAGTACCCCGTTGCACAAGTCGTACTTCAAGATTTCTTCCTGCACCCGTATTCACTTTATTCAATAATTCTTCCTGGTTGTCGCCAGCATAGTGATCAAGCCGCAGTAGCCGATGAGCGCTGGTGTTCCACCGTTCACCAACAAAATTTTCACCAACCATAAAATTAATCTGTGCCATTTCACCGATGGCATAGGTATATTTATCCGGCTGCATCCAAAATTCATGAGCCTGCAATACAAGGCTAAAAAGAACAACAGCGAGAAGGGAAATACATTTCTTACCCATCATGATAATTATGCATTCATCAGGTCTTCAATTTCTTCTGCTTCAATCGGAATATTCTTCATAAGGTCAATGATTCCCGTTTTCGTGATCACCACATTATTCTCTAGCCGAACACCCAATCCCTCTTCCCGGATATAAATTCCAGGTTCCACTGTCCACACCATTCCCTCTTTCATTTTCGCAAACATATTACCCGTATCGTGGACATCCAGCCCCAGGTGGTGACCGGTACCGTGCATGAAATATTTCATAAACAGAGGCTTTTCCTTGTTTTGATTTTTCAGATCCGTTTTATCGATCAATTTTAACTTCACCAACTCGGCCTCCATAATTTTTTGTACTTCCTTATGGTACTCAAAATACATGGCACCCGGACGAAGTAATTTATAGGCAGCGCGTTTTACCTTAAGCACGGCATTGTAAACATCTTTTTGTCGCTTGGTGAATTTGCCGCTTACCGGTACACTACGTGTCATATCGGCATTGTAATTGGCATACTCTGCACCTACATCCAGCAACAACACATCGCCCGCCTTACAAACTGATGTGTTTTCAATATAATGAAGCACACAGGCATTGGGCCCTGAAGCAATAATGGGTTCGTAGGCAAATCCACGCGAACCATTACGGATAAACTCATGGATAAATTCGGCCTCTATTTCATATTCCTTTACGCCTGGCTTTATGAATTTCAGTACCCTCCGAAATGCCTGCTCTGTAATAGTGCAAGCCTTCTGCAGCGTATCAATTTCATAGTTGGATTTGATCGCCCGAAGGTTAGCCATCAGCGGTGCGATCCGTTCGTATTTGTGCAACGGGTAATGCTCCTTACACCACGTAATAAAACGCGAATCGCGGGTTTCAACCTTTATCTCCGCACGGTAATGTTCATTGGTGTTCAGATACACAAACTCAACACCTCCCATCACCATCATGGTATTGAATACGCGGAAAAATTCAGACGTCCACAGTACTGTCTGGATACCCGAAACTTCACGAGCCTCTTCCTTGGTTAGTTTATGTCCCTCCCATATGGCAATTTGTTCGCTTGTTTCCCGCACAAATAATACTTCCCGTAAATTCTTATCCGGATAATCCGGGCAAATCACCAGAATAGTTTCTTCCTGGTCTACACCAGTAAGGTAGTATAAATCGCTGTTCTGCCTGAACCGCATCGTGCCATCGGCATTGGTGGGCATTATGTCATTGGCATTTAAAACGGCAACGGAGCCGGGTTTGAGTTCCTTAACCAAACGTTTCCGATTGACCATGAACAAATCTTTGTTGATGGGAGAGTAGCGCATAATAGAAGTATCAGTATGATCAAAAGTAAAAAAAACCTGACGGTATGCGACAGGTTATTTATGCAATAATTTATACCCGGATAGGTGGCTGATCAATCGTGCTGGTAATCAGCCTTGATTTGGTTCATCTGTATCGATATAATTAATCAAAATAAAGGTTACCAGCAACCCGGAAAAAACACCTTCAAGGGCTACTATAAACGAGGCTATATAGGGATTCAAATACCTGCCCATAGGTTCATTATCGATGATGTGCTGCATAAAATCAGTGTCGATGAAATTCATATAAATGAACAGGAAGCCTGCGAATACCAGTGATCCAATAGAAGCAGTTGCCACCCCGGTAATCAGTGCACGAAAATAATTGATGTGTTTACCATGAGTAATTTTGAATTGTTTCAGCACCATCATTATGCCAGCCACCAGAATAACGAGGTTGAGCAACCTCAGTTCTACTACATTTAACAGGCCTGTAACTTTCATGAGCAGAAAATAAGCAATCAATCCGCCTGCAATTTTAAGTCCGTAGTTAACATGTAACTGGTTAGGATTCGTGAAAACATTCATGGGCAATGGGGTTTGGTTTATCTAAATTTTTGCATTTTATAATAAATAATCAAGTATTAGCCAGTTTAATATCGATTGTTTCATTAATTCAGTCGAAAATATAGGAAGGTAGTTTAATGCTTGTCCCTGTAAATCACTCTGCTTCATGCACGCGTGAAGTAACTTTTTGCTGTTTCCAGTCCTCCATTTCCTTCCTGCGCTGTTCCAATTCAGCTTCAGTTGGTTTATAGTTGATCAGAGATTGCAACTCCGGCTGACCTGCATCAACCCAGGCGCTATACCAAACATTTCCCAACATGTGAATGGCACTCCGCATTTGCTGCTCTACCATTCCGCTTAAGGCTTCATGGTAAGCTTCCGAAAAGTCAAATGAATAGACTTTAACGGTTTGCCTTCCCCTGGTTTCAAAGGAATATTTACGTTCGCCATAGCGCTGTGAAAGTCGCTTTTCAATAGTCAGCACTGAATCAAGTTCACGGTTCGTTGATTCAATAATTTTCCAGAATGCCAGTTGTGGATTTTCGATGTACGTAGCTTTGCCCACAAAAAAATCATAGTTAGACGAAAATAATTCGGGAAGTCGTGATTCCCAGAATGCATGGATTCCTTCCTGTCCGGTAAACTGACCATTGTAATTCTCTGTGGTATGTAGGGGCACGTGGGCATCGCCAATGTAATGACCGATATCGGCAGAAAGCATTAAAATACGGGAGGGGTCCCTTACAAAAAAGGCATCACGCAACCGGTAATACATAACATTCAGATGCCAGGGTAAAATACCATACGCCTTCAGGGTGTCTTCACTATATTGTTCTACTGCGTCATTCCAATACCGTGGCATGGTGTATACTGCGCTGTCGCCATAATGATCAATATCGATGTAATGTCGCGGAGCTTCATCTACCACAGCAAATCGTCTGCGATCAGCATTTACAGCTGCTTCAGTAATGTAGTTGAGATTGGCCTTATAAAACCCAATCATTTCCGGTGGCAGGGTAAACACGGCCAACCGGTTTATCTGCCTATGGGCATGAAAACCCCATCCTGAAAACAGTACAACCAAACCACCGAGTAGAAGTATGTGAAACAGTTTCATAGACTAAATTTCTGACTTAGGATTGGCTTTGTCAACGAATAGTATGATCAATTTTCATGCGCTTACATAATTAAATCTCCCGCCCCTATACTTATCTATTCGTAGGATTGCTGTCCAATTGTACCTTTACACTATGAAAACATATTTTACACTCCTACTGATTTTACTGGTTCAGTTCGTTCTAGCTGACACTTATCCACGGAATGAATCCATCGATATAAAACACTATACCTTTAAGCTTGACGTGAATGATTCGACAGACATTATTGCCGGAGAGGCAATCGTAAGGCTGCAGATCCTCAAATCCATCACCGAATTTGAACTCGATCTCATCAATCAAAAAGAAAACAAAAAGGGCATGGTTGTTTCCGGGGTTTATCTTTCAGGAAAAGAATTGAAGTATGTGCATCAGAACAACCGGCTGAAAATACTTCTTCCCGCTGCTCCTAAAGAAAACGACATCCTTGAAGTTACCATCCGGTATAGTGGAATTCCCTCAGACGGACTGATCATTTCAAAAAACAAATTTGGTGACCGCACTTTTTTTGGCGATAACTGGCCCGACCGTGCACGCAATTGGTTGCCCTGCATAGATCATCCGTACGATAAAGCAGGTGTTGACTTTATTGTTCATGCTCCGCTTCATTACACCGTGGTTGGCAATGGAGTGAAACAAGAAGAGAGCTACTGGAATAAAAATCAAAAGCGTACCCACTGGCATGAAGAAATTGACATCCCCACAAAAGTTATGGTTATAGGCGTAGCCCGTTTTGCGATTGAGCATGCCGGACAGGTAGTTGGCATTCCTGTGGAAAGCTGGGTGTATCCACAAAACCGTATAGAAGGTTTTTATGATTATAAACCTGCTGTTGAGATACTGGAATTTTTCCACAAACACGTTGGACCCTACCCTTATAAAAAACTGGCTAATGTCCAATCAACTACCATTTATGGAGGCATGGAGAACGCCAGCAACATCTTTTACTATGAAAACTCAGTTACCGGAAAAGGAACGATTAATGATCTGTTGGCCCATGAAATTGCTCACCAGTGGTTTGGCAATTCCGCTTCAGAAAACGACTGGCATCACGTTTGGCTGAGCGAGGGATTTGCCACCTATTTCACTCATATTTATAATGAGTTTACACATGGCCGATCGATTCTGGCGCAGCGAATGGAAAAAGATCGTAACCAGGTAATCGCGTATTGTAAAAAATCTCCGGCACCGGTTATTAACAGCACGATTACTAATTATTCTGAAGTACTGTCTACGCATGTATACCAGCGTGGAAGTTGGGTTTTACATATTCTACGTAATGAAATTGGTGATGATGCCTTTTGGCGGGGCATACGGGAATATTACCTGACCTATCAGAATAGCAATGCCATGACATCAGACTTGCAGGGAATAATGGAAAAATGCAGCGGGAAACAACTGGACTATTTTTTCAACCAATGGCTAAATCGTACAGAAATTCCCATTCTTAAGGCATCCTGGACATTCGATAAGAAAGCAGGGATTATAACCGTTACGGTCGATCAGCTTCAGAAAGGAAATCCCTTTAACACCATGCTTGATATCGGGATACAGGTTGATCAATCTAGCGAAGTAATAATTGAGCCTGCTCGATTAGATCAGAAAAATCAAAAATTTTACCTGAAATCTGGTTCAAAACCGCTAAAAGTGACGTTAGATCCTAACATAAACCTTCTTTTTGAGGATATTTCAAAGAATTGATCAGGGGCAACTTTGCATTTATGATGAATCCGTTTACCTTTGCAGTCCTTAAAAATGAAGGTCATACACTATGGCAAACCACAAATCAGCAGAGAAGAGAATCCGTTCGAACGAGACAAAGCGTTTAAGAAACCGCTATCAGCATAAAACTGCCCGTACGGTAATAAAGAGACTCCGTGATACTACGGTTAAAACAGAGGCTGAGGCTCTTTTAAAAGAGGTTCAAACCATGATTGATAAACTTGCCAAGAAGAACATCATTCATTGGAAAAAAGCAGCGAACCAAAAATCATCGCTGGCTAAATTTGTAAACAAACTGGCGTAATAGCGCTAAACCTATACTGTGAACCCTGCCCAACAGCAGGGTTTTTTTATTTCTGATGGTAAGAATTTCTATTCAGAACAGCCGGAAACCTGTGTAAAATTTGCGCTTCCTGCATAGGCCCTTATTTTTAGGGTATGAATAAGGAGCGTGCCGAATTCCTGAACATTAAAAACTGGGCTGCAGAAGACCGCCCACGGGAGAAGTTATTGCTCAAGGGCACTTCAGCCCTGACCGATGCTGAACTTATTGCTATTCTGCTGGGTACAGGCACCGCTTCCACCAGTGCGGTAGACCTAGCCAAAAACATTCTGCTCAGTGCCGGGAATAACCTGGACGACCTGGCGCGTTTTACCGTGAAAGACCTGATGAAAATAAAGGGAATTGGTGAAGCAAAAGCTATTACCATTATCAGTGCCCTCGAACTTGGTCGCAGGCGAAAAGAAATCACCGGACGGGATCGACCAAAAATCGGTCGATCAAACGATGCCTACGACTTGTTAAAGGGCGATCTGATGGATATTCCCCATGAGGAGTTCTGGGTGTTGTTACTCAACCGCGCGAATCGCGTTCTCCGTAAACAGCAAATCAGCCTTGGTGGTGTGCACGGCACGGTGGCGGATCCGAAAATAATTTTTAAAGTTGCCCTTGAAGACCTTGCAAGCGGGATTATTGTAGCCCATAATCATCCCTCCGGTAACCTGAACCCGAGCCAGCAGGATGTTGACCTCACCAAAAAATTGAAAGAAGCCGGTAAACTCCTGGAAATTCAATTACTCGATCATTTAATTGTTGCGGGGAAAAATTATTACAGCTTTGCAGACGAAGGATTGATTTAATGAACCGAAATACCATACTCATCATCATGATTGTAGCTGCAGCGCTCATCAGCATCATTTATTCATTTATAGGAACAGACGATGCTGGGTATACCAAACAGGTAGAGAAAATACGGGAAGAGAAAGATCGCTTTATGAACACAGCCCCCGATTCACCCTTCGCGAGTATGCGCTCATCCTATAACGGATTGACCTATTACCCGCCCGATAAAACCTACCAGGTCAGGGCAAAACTTATCTCCATAGAAAATAAGAAGGCGGTTGTGCTCCCTACCAGCGATGGGAAATCAAAGCGGTATCTTGAATATGCGTATGCTGAATTTAAACTGGAAGAAAATACACACCGGTTATTAATCATGGAAGTCATCGATATGGGGCCAACCCGCGGCACGTTATTCCTGGCCTTTGGCGATGAAACCAGCGCCCGTGAAACCTATGGTGCAGGCCGATACCTCGATGTAAAAAAACCACGTGGCCAGAACACCATCATTCTCGACTTCAACGAGGCGTATAATCCATACTGTGCATACAATGATTCCTATTCATGCCCATTGCCACCGCAGGAAAATTTACTTTCCATTGCCATAAACGCGGGCGAAAAAAATTATCACTAAACAAAAAACCATGCGTACCATTCTTTTACTTTCATTTCTTGGCATCACGCTGTCTGCATCTGCACAACTTGTGCGTAAGCCTTCCGATCCTCTTGCCCATACCTTTTCTATTGTTGCCCGCGATGTTAACACAGGCGAAATGGCTGTGGCCGTGCAAAGCAACTGGTTCAGTGTGGGCACTGTAGTGGCGTGGGGCGAAGCCGGAACCGGTGTAGTTGCTACTCAATCGTTTGTCAATAAATCATTCGGCATCCGTGGGCTTGAATTATTAAAAGCCGGAAAAACTCCTCAGGAAGCGGTGGATATGTTACTCAGCGATGATGAAGGAAAAGAATTTCGCCAGCTCGCTATTCTCGACACGCAGGGTCGTGTAGCTACCCATACCGGAAAAAGTTGTATTGATGATGCCGGTCATGCCAATGGCGAAAACTTTTCTGTTCAGGCCAACATGATGCTGAACAACAAGGTTGTGCCCGCCATGGAAAAAGCCTGGAAAGAAAAAAGCACTTTGCCTTTGGCAGAGCGAATGGTGGAAGTTTTGAAAGCCGCTCAGCAAGCCGGTGGAGATATACGTGGTAAACAATCTGCTGCTCTGCTGGTAGTAGCACCTGTCGCATCGGATGAACCCTGGAACGACCGCTTAATTGATTTGCGTGTAGATGATGCCCAGGATCCGATCACTGAAATCAGCAGACTGTTAAAAGTTTTCCGTGCCTATGAACATATGAACAACGGTGATCTCTATGTAGAGAAAAACGAGATGGCAAAAGCGATGGATGAATACAGTAACGCCATGAAGATGTTT
>CAZCRJ010000056.1:0-9251 GCA_964501015.1 uncultured Roseivirgaceae bacterium
ACAATATTCGGCTTCGACAACTATCTTAACGATCCGGTAAGAAATACAACCTTACGCCTTCATGGTATATATAGCCGCATGCTCGAAAACGCTGACGATGCTATGAAGGTCCCCGAACTATTCGTGAACGCACAGTTAGCGTATTCCAATATTTGGTTCGGAGGTAATTTTGATTTCCAGGTGGGAACCGATGTGCATTGGAAGTCAGCATATTACGCCTATGGATATGACCCGGTAATACAACAATACTATACACAGCGTGAACAGATTGTTCCTGATTTTCCGGTAATGGACGTTTTCCTGAATGCAAAAATTATCCGCGGCCGTGTATTTTTTAAATACAATAACGTATTGAAAGCGTTTTCCAAAACAGGTAATATTCCAACACCATTTTACCCGGGTATAGTGAATACATTCGATTTTGGATTTGACTGGTCATTTTATGATTAATCAACTATTTTGGAGTGTACAAAATTGCTCCTGTATTTTCCATGAAGGATAAGTTTACACTTGGCCTTGAGCTTCCCACCGATCCACGATGGGTTAACATTGCAGAAAAAAGCATTGAAGATATCCTGGTAGATCATGCATACTGCGAACAGAAGGCAGCCTCTTCCTGCATTTCCCTGATTATACTTTACCCGGAACGCGAAAAGCTGGTGGAAATGTTAACGCCAGTTGTGGCTGAAGAGTGGGGACATTTTGAACGGGTACTGGATGAACTTAAGAAGCGTGGGTATAAACTTGGCCAGCAACGCAAGGATTTGTATGTGGAAGAATTATATAAGGTGGTTCGAAAGGGCGGGAGTCGTGATCAGCAGCTGGTGGAAAAATTATTACTGAATGCGCTGATCGAAGCGCGTAGTGCAGAACGGTTCAGAACATTATGGAAACATATACCCGACCCGGAACTCTCTATTTTCTATTATGAATTAATGGTATCGGAAGCGGGTCACTACAAAAACTTTTTACAGCTGGCACATGAATATATGCTGGATGATTATGTGACCGCACGCTGGAGTGAGTTGCTTGAGCAGGAAGCAGAAATCATGCGTGCGCTTGAACTACGTGGCGACCGGATGCACTAAGCATCCGGTCGCTAAGAGAATTACTATTGGATAACAACTAATTTCCCGACCTTTTCCCCTGTATTGGTGGTAAGCGCAACTATATACTGCCCCGGCTTAAGGGTACTGATGGTTGCTGTATGACTATGCACTCCCTCTTTCTTAAAGCCGATGCGTTGCTGCATAGCAGAACGGCCATTGGCATCTGTAATCCTCAGTTCAACTTCTGAAGGCTTAAGCAATTCATACTCAAACGTCACGTTGTCTTTTGAAGGATTAGGGAAGATCGATAACTCTTTTTGTGAGGCCTTAGTGGATTCAACTGAAGTTGGTCCCTGCTGCACAAGCACATAGTTAATAGCCCAGCCCCATCCTGTGGTTGACGCGTCAGAAAAAAGTCTGAAGCGAAGTAATACGGTATCCTGCACAGTAAAGGAATTGCTGAGGTTAATTTCATGACCAACAAACATTGATTTATTTCCCCCCGTTCCGGCTGTATAGGTGGTAAGCCATGTTGCATCAAATCGCGCATCGTAACCATCTGTTAGAGCAATCCAATCCAGTCCGTTTTTGGATGCTTCCACGACAACATAATCTTTAAAATCGGCTGATCCGAAAGTGCTTCCAGTTACGCCCGGTTCCACAATAGCGATATCTTCATACTGCAGTATTGGGTTGGTTACTGAAATTTTAATCGGGTGTAATAAAGTAGTGGTGAGGTTGGCCCTATTACTATACGGATGTTGTGTCTGAAGAACACTTCGTTCGCCCGGAGAGGATCCTGAAATTGGTTGAAGAAGCATTCCCTTCAAACTCAAATCGTTTGCATTACCAAAATACGTAGCGTAGGCATCTTCAACCGATTGAATATTTAACTGTTCGATAGTATAACTTTTCGAATGGTAAGGTGCCGTACCCCGGTACGAAATCATTTTAATAATTCTGTTACCGGCAGCAATATTTTTCAGCGTAAGAACGCTTTCGGAAGATGTAACAGCAGTGAGTGTTTGTACAAGGGTGCCATCGACCAACAGTTCAATTCTATCGAACGACTCAGTAGTTTTTACTTTAAGTTTCAGTTCTTTTTTTGGTGAGGTACCAAAGGCAATAATTTCAGGCGGTACAATACTGATCTGCATAGATTCAATGGTTGCTGTCCAAATACCCCGACCATGCGTGGCGATCACCACCTGATCGTCTTGTCCTTTCATATCCCACACGGAAACTTTAGGAAAGTCATCAATAATAGCCCAGGTCTGGCCGTTATCCATTGATTCAACAATACCGATTTCTGTTCCAACCCAGATAATATCCGGATTATCAGGTCGCACATACAAACAATATACAGCAACATCCGGGAAGCCAGTGGTACTTGTTGTACCCATTCCAAATCCGGTTATGTCTTCCCAGCTTTGACCCAGGTTAGTAGTGCGTAAAACTTTTGGTCTGCCGCTAAACGAAAACAATGCATAAGCTGTGTTCTCCTGAAATGGATGACTTGCCAATTTTGAAATTCCACCTGACAGCAAGCTTGTAGTAGTGGTTTCACTGAAGGTTAATCCAGCATTTAAGGAAACATGTAATTTTCGGTCGGAAGTCATGCCGCTACCTGCCCATACAATATTAGCGTTGGCGCGTGATACCTCCACGTCCATCAGTGAAGTGGCGCTACCCCAGTTGGTTGTTATGGGGGAGAGATTCCAGGACTCACCAAAATTGGCCGACCAGAAAACACCATCCGAGGAAAGGGTATAAATCCGCTCAGGGTTGTCTCTTGAGTTGGCGAGCTTTGAAATAAAGGGATGTGTGCCGGTTAACCCCGTTCGCGCAGTAGTCCATGTTGAACCCCCATCAATTGAGCGTCTAAAACCATTTCCTTGAGAGCTGCCTATTAATTTTTTATCGTCAAGGTTGTGCCAGATCGCTTCAAAACCATCCCCTCCAATATTGAACAAGTAATTTGTTGATGCGCTCGCAACACTGTTAGCTGGTGACTTCCAGGTACCATTATCTTGGGTGCCGCCAACATATTCGTCAAAACCAGGGCGTTTATCAGCGCCATAAAACTGGGTGGTGTTGAAGGTCATACCACGCATGAGCCAATCTCCCTGGTTAATACCTGGATTAGAAGAGGTATTGGAAACGAAAACACCACCATCATTGGAAACCAAAATCTTGTAGGAGTTTGGCGACATGGGAATCATGATTATGCCATGCTGATCAGGATGAAAATCATTTCCATAGTTAGTAAACCGGTTTTTGCCATCAAACTGATTGTAGGCATCGGAAGAAATAATTGTAGTGGCGTTAAGGGTCTGACGTGAAAGAAAGGTAAAGCGTAGTTTTGATTCTACGATGTCATCCGGCCACGTTTTTCCTGCGGCAAGTACAGGCCAGAAAAAATACATCTGGTTATGAATGTGCCCACCCGTTGTGGCAATAGCTGGGGAGGGTGCTGCTTCAGTATAGTTAACATTATTAATGTAAATGTATTCCCTGGCTTGTTGCAATGAAGGACCTTCTGTATTGGCTTGCTTTAAATTAAACTCTCCATCTCTTCCCTGATCGCGAAAGGAAACCATGAGCTGTTTATTGTTGGTAACATCCCAAACTTCAAAGGGCACAGTTACATAGTCTGCATACGTGTAGTTTTCATACGGAACCCCGGCAGTGGCCCCTTCCGGTACCAAAAAGCGATGTGCCTTTTGTGATTTACCTGCCCCGAACCGAACTTCAACAGATGTATTATTGGCGAATGCACCTACCTGAAAGTTGCCATTGGAGGCACTTACAAAATTTACCAGTGTCATAAAACTTTCCGTTAAACTTTCGAGGAGGAAATAGCTTGCAGTGGCGGTTGATCCGGACGTAAGTTCAACCCTGAATAAGTTTACCCCTCCAAAGTACACCACGTTGGCAAAAAACGGATCACACGCAATGGCATTATCATACCAACCTTGTCCACCTAAAAAGTCCACGGGTTTGGCATCGAACGATACATCAATCAAAGCCCAGGTTTCTCCGGCATTATCAGACATATATAGGTCTGATTCTGTGCCTGAAAGTTCACCCTCTGATGACGCAAATATTCGATCAGTCTTAACTGGTGATACAGCTATTTCAACGCGGCTGATTACATCCATACCAGCGTTCGACTGGAACCATGTTTGTCCGCCATCAATTGATTTGATCACTCCCAAAAACCGCTGAGATGCATATTGAACAGCGAAATTTCCGGGTGTAGCTTTTAGGTCCTGGATAGGAAAGCGATCAGACACTTTTGTCCAGCTTGTTCCACCATTAGTGGTTCTGTAAATTCCATTGTTGGTGGCCACCACCACGATATTTTCATTACTGGGATCAACTATGGCCCGGTTAACATCACTAAAAATATTAGTAGAAGAGAGATAGTTCCAGGTTTGTCCGCGATCAGTTGATTTGAACATTCCCATTCCCCTAATCCTGTCAACATTTCCAAAACCTTCACCGGTGCCCAGGTAAATGGTATTTGGGTTAGACGGTGCCATAGCCAAAACTGTTGTAGCCAGGTTGGGTAAATCGGGTGTGATGATTGTCCAATTTTGACCACCATCAGTTGTTTTCCAAACGCCTCCACCAACGGAGCCTGCGTACCAGGTATTTTTTGCGGGATCATCAGGATCAACAATAAGGCCACGCGTACGACCGGGTACATTGTTAGGCCCCCGTTCTTTCCATTCGATAACACCATTGGATTTTGAACGCGCTCCTGAGCGGCTTCTTAGTTTTGCAGCTAATGTTGCTTTCTGGAACTCGCGCATAATCTGACCGGCAACGTATTGCGGTCCGCTGGCGCCTTCAGGTGTTCGTATGCTGCGGTGATAGGCTTCAAATTCTGATGGTCCGTTAAATCCTCCTTCTGAATCTTCAACATTTTCTTCTGCACTTACAAGACTATGCTCACGGGGTAGATTAATTACCGTTAGTATAGTGGCGGCAAATAGTAGCGTAAGGAATATCGGTACATTAAACTTCATGATTCTTTCTTTGAATTAGCGAACAGATAAAATTTTAATATAAGCACTCAGGTCCTGGTCTTCACGTATCATGCCGGGCATATTCAGATATTCGATTTCGTACTCCGATTTCCATTTAACATATCCGGGAAAATAAAGTTTATCCGCTATCAGCGTAGCGTTGTTTAATGAAATAACAATGAAGCGATTTTGTTGACGCTCATCAGCAGTGTTTATTTTCTTTATGTATAATACAAACTCATTGGTTGAGTTTGGAATAGATTCATACTCATCACCAAGTTTTTCGCGCACTATGCGAGTAAAAGCATCCGCGTTATCCATTGATTGGTTTGACCGGCAATTCAATAATAATAGGGTTACCAAAAGTAACGTAAAGGCAAACCTCAATGATTTGTATATAGTCATTCGTAAAAATAACACGCTCCGGGGAAAATCAAGTTTTTTGCTTTTTTTTCTTCGCAGCAGGGAAGAGAACGTTATTGAGAATGAGCCTGTATCCCGGTGAATTTGGGTGCTGATTTAAATCGGTTGGTTCTTCTCCTACCTGGTGCTGATAATCTTCCGGATCATGCCCACCATAAAATGTCCAGAATCCTTTGCCTAGTACACCATGTAAATATTTGGCTTCATTAATAGTTTTATTCTCACCCATAATCACGACATCGGATTTGATAGTACTTTTTTTAAATCCTGTAGTTTGTCCGAAAAATCCTTTAACAATTTTAGCGTGGTTCTGGGTAAGCATGCTGGGGATTGGATCCCACTTGGCAGAAAATTCAAACAGGGTAAAGTAATCGTTAGCCTGGCGTAAACCCCGTTCAGGGGGCTGGTTGTCGATACTCGAGAACTCATACTGGTAAGGATCACGCACCAGGCGGAAATCGGTGAAGGCCAATGTTTTTTCGAAGTCAATTTTTTCCTGAGCGCGTGGATCTGCCGGATCTCCATCAAACATTCGTTCACAGATGTCAACACCTTCTGCCGATAAGGCAATATCAAAACTATCGGTTGCCGAACACATGGCAAACATAAAGCCACCTCCGGCAACAAATTCTTTAATGCGTTTGGCTACTGCAAGTTTGAGTTGCGATACTTTATGAAAGCCATTTCTGCGTGCAGTTTCTTCTGCTTCTTTCTGGGCTTCAATGTACCACGGCATGTTGGAGAATGAAGCGTAAAATTTTCCGTACTGGCCAGTGAAATCTTCATGGTGAAGGTGAAGCCAGTCGTATTTGGGTAAGATACCAGAAAGGATTTCGTCATCGTAAATAACATCGTAGGGGATTTCAGCATAGGTCAACACCAGGGTTACGGCATCGTCCCACGGCTGCGCTGTTTTTGGAGAGTACACGGCTATGCGCGGAAACTTCTCCAGTTTCATAATGTCATAATTCAGGGCAGGGCTGGCTATTTCGCTTATGATCTGGTTCGCCTGGGCATCGGAAATCACATCAAAACTTACACCCCGAATAACCAGTTCGTTTTGAATGGCAGGATGAAACTTAACCATAAAGCTTCCTCCACGGTAATTCAAGAGCCAATCTACTTCATTATCGCTTCGCAAAACCCAGTACGCAATTCCGTAGGCTTTAAGGTGGTTGGACTGCTTTTCATCCATAGGGATGAAGAGATAATTCGCTTCCGCGAGTCGAAAAAGTAAAATCAGTGCGAGTATGCTTATTCCCCTCATGCTAAATCAACGTTGATGCTTGCTTCACAATAATTGTACTCAAAGTTAGGCCCTTTTTGGATATTGACCGAATTGTTAATAAAAAGCTGGTTTCTTTGTAACATTTAGCGGTTTCAGTCAACGTATTACCGGATCAATACTGTTTCATGAATCTGATAGAAAATATGCGGGAGGGCTTGCGGTCGGTTCAGGCTAACCTGCTCCGCTCCGTACTTACAGCATTAATTGTGGCCATAGGCATCACCTCCCTGGTTGGGGCGTTAACGGCTGTTGACGGTGTTGAAAAATCGATCAACGAGAGTCTTTCTTCCCTTGGGGCGAATACATTCGATATAACTTCCAAAACAAATCGCGGAAGCAGCACACAGGGTGTTACAGAGAAAGTATATCCAAACATAAAATTCAGTGAAGTCAATCGGTTTGTGGCTGAATATTCCGTGCCGGCTACTGTAAGTTTATCCGCTAACCTTACAGGCATTGCGGAGGTAAAGCGGTTATCGAAAAAGACCAACCCGAATGTGCAGGTCGCAGGAGCTAATGCCGATTACCTGATCATCAAAGGGCTTGATCTCCAGAAAGGAAGAAATTTCTCTCCTATTGAAATAGACTACGGAACCCAGGTGGTAATTATCGGTCATAAAATTTATAAAACATTGTTTACCGAAAATGAAGATCCGGTTGGCGCGAAAATTTCACTCTTAGGAGTTCAGTTCAAGGTAATCGGGGTGATTATTGAAAAGGGACAATCGCCTGAAGGTAATTACGATAATATGGTAATCGTACCCATCCGTGTGGCAAACCAGATGGCCAAGGGCAGAAGTTTGTGGTACCGACTTACCATTGGTATTGAAAGCCTGGACAACCTGGACAATGCCATGGGAGAGGCAACAGGATTAATGCGCAGAATTCGGCATGATAGAATAGGGAATGAAGATTCCTTTACGTTGGAGCGTAGTGTTTCACTTGCCGAACGTACGGCCCAACTGGCAGGGTATGTGCGCACTGCTGGTTTTTTAATTGGCTTTGTAACCCTGTTGGGTTCTTCCATTGCGCTGATGAACATTATGCTCGTATCCGTTACGGAGCGTACCCGCGAAATAGGAATACGTAAAGCGTTGGGCGCAACACCTTTGCGCATCCGTCAACAGTTTGTAACGGAAGCCATTGTGGTTTGTTTGTTGGGTGGCATATTGGGCGTGTTATTGGGTGTTGGTATCGGTAACCTGGGCGCACGGTTTATGGGCCTTGACAGTTATATTATTCCGTGGGTTTGGGTTTTCTTCGGACTATTCGTTTGTGTAGCTGTTGGATTGCTCTCCGGGTACTATCCCGCGCACAAGGCTTCCAAGCTCGATCCTATCGAATCCCTACGATTTGAGTAAAGCGAAAATTGCCTGTTGTTCTGATTAGAGAAAAGTAAACATAAAGGCCACCAAAAAACCGGCTATAGTAGCAAGGCCTACTTCCGATCCTCCGTCTTCATATGCTTCGGGCATCATCACCGATGCCACCATACCTAAAATGGCACCACCGGCTATGGCTTCAACAAACGAGATGATAACCGGAGAGGCCGACAAAAGAAAAATATTACCCAACACAGCAGCAAAGGAGCCGGCCAGTATCATTATGCCCCAGAGGGTGAAGATTTTCTTTTTACTAAACCCCGCTTTAAGCATGGCATTGGAACTGGCCATCGCTTCGGGAAAATTAGCCAGAAAAACTGCAGCTAAAAATGTATAGCGGTAGGACCCGATGTCGTCAAAACCGGCACCAATAACTATTGATTCGGGTATTAAGTCCATCAATGCCCCAAGGAAAATCGCAAGCGGTGCACCTTTGGGTGCATGCTTCTGAAAGTAAGTGTACTCTTCTGTTTTACTTAACCGTTCAATATTCGACAGCGCAATTTTTGTCCAATGCTCTTTATTCATTGGTTCTACTGTCTTCACATTTTCCAGTATACGTTGTGAATTAAGTTGCTCCACTGCTTGCCTGAGGTAGGGCGATACTTTGAGCAGTGCATTGAATTTATCTTTATCAACGCGCAATGTTATAACAGGTGTAGCGGCATATGCGCTGGCATACCGTGGCCCACCGGTTAGCAGGGCCATCTCACCAAAAGAGTCTCCCTTTTTAAGGGTAGCCATGGTGTTTCCGGAAATATCCTTTTGATCAATAATTTCAACCTCACCTTCCGTGATCAGGTACAGGCCATCGGCTTCGTCTCCTTTGTGAAAGATAAAGTCGCCCGGAGAAAATGATGATGGCTTAACGGACTCCAGTAGCATTTCCATATCCTGTGGAGGAAGGGAGCGAAGTAGTTCCACATTGGAGAGAGATTCCAGAATGACGGCATTTTCCGACCGTTTCTTTTTCAGAAAGTAAAATTTTGCGAGGGCCGGATGGCGTATGGCGCCACCTTGTTTATCCAGTAGTTTATTCCCAAAGTAATACCCCAGTCCGCCCAAGGCGAAGCCT
>CAZCRJ010000056.1:9261-10235 GCA_964501015.1 uncultured Roseivirgaceae bacterium
AGCCTCCCGAAACCAATAACCATGCGCTTAACCCGGAGTAATTTATATCATCTATTAACCGGTGTGCGCCATGGTAAGCCAGGTCGATGGCGAGTGCTTGAATGAGTGCGCCAGTACCAAAGGCCATAAAGATTGCGTTGGTGCGCTGGGATGGTCTGCCGTAGATGCCGATAACGGTTCCGGCAATAAGCGCTGTCATAGCCGAGAATGCCAGGGCAGCTGCCGTGAAGGCGCGCGTAAAATCAATATATTCAAACGACATAAAGCGACAAACTCAGACTATTTATTAAACCTACATAAAATTTTTTTGAAATACCTATGCAAGGATTCGTTGACCGATAAATAATGTGATACAATATGAACAATTGAAATTAAAGTACCTTTGCAGGCGAACAGGAGAGATGCCAGAGTGGTTGAATGGGGCGGTCTCGAAAACCGTTATCCGCGCAAGTGGATCCAGGGTTCGAATCCCTGTCTCTCCGCATAACTAATCCCTGCCAACTAATTGCTTTTGTTTTGCAGCGATGATAGACCTTGAAACGCTAACATTTAACATAAAAAAACCCCTCCATTCCTGAAGAGGTTTTCTTATTGGAATACGGCAGATGTATTACTTCGAACTTAAATCACTTCTCATCATCAGCATTTCGCCCCATGAATGACTTACACTGGAGGTCGTATTTAACCATTCCTCATAAGCACCTTCACCAAATACTGCATCATAACGTTGGTTCATCGGTTTCATGTAATCAGTCTCTTTTTCTTTCCATCCATTTTTATGTCGGGTAACAATGGAAAATTGTTGCTCTCCCGAAAAATGCGACTGATAAACTGCCACGGTTTGACCGCTGGCTTGCCATACTTTTTTAAGTTTCTTTAATCGTGCTTCAACTTTGTGTCCCTCACCTTGTTTGGGAAACACATGATTAATCGAAATTTTGCTGGTAAAATCAGCAACACCTGTAGTACTCAGA
>CAZCRJ010000057.1:0-5749 GCA_964501015.1 uncultured Roseivirgaceae bacterium
CTTTGCCATCCTGTTTGGCATTGCCCTGATTATGGTGCCGGAACAAAAAGGCATACCGGTCAAGAATTTTTTCGATGGCGTGAATGAAGTCATTTTGAAAATTGTAGACATCGTCATGCACTATGCTCCGATAGGGGTGTTTGCACTCATCGCTGCACTGATAGTCGATTTTGCAGGCGATGATCCGAGAGAGGCACTGGAATTATTCAGTGCACTGGGTGTCTATGCCTTTACTGTTTTATTGAGCCTTGCTCTGATGGTGATGGTAGTGTACCCCTTGGCGATGCGATTTTTTACGCCCATTAAATACAAAGATTTTACACGGGCAATAGTACCGGCTCAGATCATGGGCTTCTCTACCAGTTCCAGTGCGGCTACGTTGCCTGTAACCATGGAATGTGCGGAGAAGAACCTGGGCATCAAAGAATCGATTTCAAGTTTTGTATTGCCCCTGGGCGCTACCATTAATATGGACGGCACCAGTATACACCAGGCAGTAACGGCAGTATTCATTGCCCAGGCGTTTGGGTATGATCTCACGCTTGTCGACCAGCTTACCATCATTCTCACGGCCACCCTGTCCTCCATCGGGGCTGCTGCAGTGCCTGGGGCAGGCCTGATAACCCTGGTTATTGTGTTAGGCGCTATAGGTGTTTCACCGGAAGGTCTGGCCCTGATTATTGCCATTGACAGGCCCCTTGATATGTGCCGTACCATCGTAAACGTGACAGGCGATACAGTAGTAGCCAGTATTGTGGCCACAACAGAAGATGGTTTTCAGAAACCGGTGCCAATGAACTAAATTTGTGCACAACTGTTTACTCCTTAATTAACCACTAAACATGAATCCAGTACCTAAAAATATCAGCATTTATCTCGAATCGAACCCGAATCCCAATTCCCTCAAATTTGTGGTGAATGAAATGCTCGTTCCAGACGGGTTGAGTTTTGATTTTCCCAATCGCGAAAGCGCAACTCAGGCTCCCCTGGCACAGGAACTATTCGATTATCCGTTTGTTGACAGGGTTTTCTATATGAGTAACTTCATTACCGTTACCAAACGCGATGATGTGGAGTGGGTGGAAATCCAACACATACTGAAAGACCACATCGCGAAATTTCTGGAAGCAGGGCGGTTTATAATGGAATTAAAGGATGCCAATGCAGAAGCTGCTGAGCCTGAAACAGAAACGGTTAAAAAAATTAAATCCATTCTTGAAGAATACATTCGCCCTGCAGTAGAACAGGATGGTGGCGCCATTACCTACCACTCGTTTCACGATGGCATAGTAAAGGTAAAGTTACAAGGTTCGTGCAGCGGATGTCCCTCTTCCATGGTTACCCTGAAAGCCGGAATTGAAAACCTTCTTACCCGCATGATACCGGGAGAGGTGAAAGCCGTTGAAGCTTTTTAACGAAGAGGAGTTACACAAAACAAACAATCGTCATATCGATTCCGATTTATCGGGAGAGTTATCCCCTTTTACTTTGCTATATAAGGGGATTTCTCGCTCGTACCTCACTCGAAATGACGGTTTAATCTTTGTTTTGCATAACTCCAGTTACTAACAAGCTATAATCGCTGATTAATCTTGTTTCATTCTTATTCGGGTTGGCCCTTCAGATACTTATCCAGGAATTGGAGAATAGCCTCTGTGGATTTGATGTTGTTTTCCTTCTTTACCCAACCATGTCCTTCATCGGGGAAAATTACATATTCTACCGGAACACCATTTGCCCTGGCCGCTTCAACAATTTCATCTGACTCTACTTGTAGCACGCGTGGATCATTACTGCCCTGCAATACGATAAATGGTTTGGTGATGTTGGCAGCATGGAAGAGTGGCGACTTGTTATATAATGCAACCGAGTCTTTCACCGGGTCGCCCATTTCGGTGTACAACGCCTCACGGAACGAAGCCCACCAGGGTGGTATGCTGTTGAGGGTACGCAACCAGTTGGTAACGCCAAATAAATTCACGCCTACATCAAACTCTTCCGGAGCAAACGCCAGTGCGGCCATAACCATATAGCCACCATAACTTCCTCCATAGATTCCAATTTTTTCACCATCAACAAAATCAAGCGACTGCAGGTATTGCTTGCCGGCAATACAATCTTTCAAATCCACATCACCATGACGCTTATCATCAGCCGCATAAAATGTTTTTCCATAGCCTGAACTTCCGCGGTTGTTGACACATAAAATCGCATACCCATGGTTTACGAAATACTGGTAACTGCTGCTGTAGTTCAGTCGGGTTTGTCCGCCCGGGCCACCGTGCACCTGCACCAGAGCCGGAACTTTTTCGCCTTTCTTCAACCCTTTTGGCACATACAACAAGGCAGGTATCTCCAACCCATCATACGACTTAAAGCGAACCACCTTTCCTTCTACCAGGTCGGCCGGATTGATGGAAGGCGTTAGCGTATTGGTCAACTGTTTCAACACATTCGTCTCCAGATTATAGAGGTATAAATTGCTGGGCGATTTTGATGTGCTCACATAAAACGTCATCAGCTTTTCACTATCGGAAATGGATACCCCGGTTATGTCCCCTTCCGGAACATTTTGAAGCTGCACGAGTTTTCCGCCATCGGCTTCATTATATACTTTTATTTCTGTGCGCGCATCGTTGTTGATGGCCACTACGCGGTATTTTCCGGTTCGCGACAAATACGTATACATAATATCCCAGGGGGCATCTTCAACTTTTGTTACTGTTCCAGATTCCAGATCATACTGGGCAATGTACATGAACTCACTTCCTTCATTGGTGAGGTAAATCAATTGCTTTCCATCTTGAGAAAAGTACTGAGGGCGGTAATCAATATCCCCTTCGTGCGGAGTGATGTGTTTGGTTTGTCCGGATTGAGTATCGAGCACATAGAGATCAGAATTATTGGTGGTTAACGGTTTTACCAACGCGATGTACCGGTTATCGCGTGAGATGGCGGAAGGATCCAGTCCATCATTATTCTGATAGGCTATCATGGAGGGGAACACATTTCCCTCCTTGGGTGCTGATTCAATATCCACACGGTACAAATCAAAAAAGCGTGGATCGCGACTGTTCGTTGCATAGTACATCAGTTTTTTATCATGACTCCAGCCGTAAAAATTGGCTTTGGCTTTCGGATCGGTAATGATGTCAACAGAAGAACCATCCGGGTTGCGAACAAATATGTGATCGATTTCATCACCACCGGAATCGCTGGTATAGACGATGCGGTTATCACCCGGAAAATAGGAAGCAGGAAAAATCGATTCTTCCGTAGAACTGGTCAGTTGTTTTTTCTCGTCTGTGGCCAGATCAAGTTCAAACACATTGAAAATTCCGGTTTCATTTGATCCAAGCAGCAGTTTGGTTTCATCGGCTGAGAAGCCGGCACTGTAGATGTTCTTCACATCCATAAATTGTTCAATGGAATACCGTTGGGGCGGTGCCTCCGTTTCGGTGGTTTTACAGGCATTGACCAAGGCCAGCACAACCAGCAGGCATAGTAGTTTTTTAATAATCATACATGTGGGGATTGATTGGGTGATGAATGTACGGATATATTTCATAAAACAAGTGTTAATCCACCATCAACTCCATAACTTTAGGAATGCGAGTGGCTTTTATCCTCTTACTTTCTCTCCAGATGAGTTCTGCACAGCCCGTAACCGTGATGACCTATAACATCAGGCTGGATACACCCATTGATGGTGTAAACGCCTGGCCAAACCGTGCGGAACGGGTGGCGTCATTAATCCGCAAATACAATCCGGATATATTGGGCATACAAGAGGCGATGCATCACCAACTCCACGAGTTGCTGCGTACTCTGCCCGATTATTCCTTTGTTGGCGTGGGCCGCGATGACGGAAAAGAACAGGGTGAGTACAGCGCCATCCTCTACAAGCACGCACGCTTCGGATTACTCCAGCAAAATACCTTCTGGCTTTCGGAAACCAGCGATGTGCCCGGCAGCAAAAATTGGGATGCGGCCATCACCCGCGTAGCTACGTGGGCACGTTTTTTTGATAAAGAAGCGAAGACAGAATTCCTGGCACTGAACACTCACTTCGATCACATTGGAATAGTAGCACGTGAAAAAAGTGCCGAGCTGATAAAAGTGAAACTAACTGAACTCTCCAACCAGCAGCCCGTGTTGGTGATGGGTGATTTCAATTCCACACCGGAAGAACGTGCCTACCTGGTACTGGTGGAAGCCGGAGAATTTGCCTTGTTTGATGCCACCCCGGGAATGCCCGTTGGTACTTTCTGCGGATTTGTTGTTGGCGCCATAGACTGCATTCCCATAGACTACATCTTCCACTCAAAAGAGTGGACCCTGAAAAACTTCCTCGTCATTGGCGACAACGATGGCACCCACTATCCCTCCGATCACCTGCCTATGCTGGCAGGGTTTGAGTTGAGTAAGGAGTGATTTATTTAAGGAAGTAAACTGAGTGATTTTTGGGGTAAGAGTTGACCCTTCGCTGCATAAGGAATATATTCAATGCATAAAGACGGATGTTGTGCGGTAATCAATCAAAGGACGTGAGAATATTCCTTATACTATTTTTAATTTATGTTTCTCACAACAGTTTTGGACAAATTGGAGAGTTATGGTTAACTGGGGAATTTTCGGAAACAAGCGACTCAACAACTGCTTTTTATAAGAGAGTAGTAAACTCGTACAATTCTGACAACACGCTAAATGTCACAGACTATCTAATAACAGGTGAAAAATATTTTGACGGTTCAGTTGTTTATATAAACGGAGGGCTTCCAGTAAATAATTTTAAGTACTTCTATAAAAATGGGAACCTGAAATTTGAAGGAAATCAAACAGTGTTAAAACCTAGTAGATTTGAAAAATTTACAACAAAGGAATATTATCCAAACGGACAACTGAGATGCGAGTACGAAGGGACTAAAAGTAAACTCAAAATAATCCAATCTTATGACTCATCTGGTGTTAGTTTGTTAAAAAATGGAGTTGGGATAGCAACAATTGAGGATGAATACTACCACTTATTATGGAATGGTAAGCTAAGGGAATTCAAAATGGACTCAGTGTGGACTGCTATAGACACACGGACTAACAAATTAGCTCATATAGAATATTTTATTAAGGGTACCTTTATTAAAGGCATTACTATTCAAGACGGACAAACAATAAAATACAAAGATGAAAGTGGCTATGCCAAACCTAAGATCATTAAAAAGGTTAGGAATTTAGCAAAGACTGAAATCTTGAGACAAATACCCAAGAGTGAGAGACTGCCCGAGTATAAGGTTGGCATTATTTTCAAAGAAGGAAAACCCTTTCAAATTATACATCTGAGAAAAAGACTTGATGAGAAAGGAATCAATTTTCAAAACGTTGACATTCCTGACTACACATTTCTCGAGAAAGGTATACCTATTGAATCATTGACACTTGGACTGAAAATTATTAAAGTTGATTGATTGACTAACATCAACAAAAAGTTTATACCAGCTGAGTGTAACATGTCGGTACAAATTTTAGTTTTCTTAATTTCGTTTGTCCACTCAGGACAGAAACACGCTTCGAAAACCGCTTCAACCTATAATTCATATTAATACTACATGTATAAATTATTCACCGAAAAACAAGTTGGAATTTCAGCGCTTATTGGTGGGCCTATTCCGCCTGGCATACTTTTCTACTTAAATTACAAACGAATTAATAAAGATAAGGAAGCCTATATAGCCCTGGCGGCTACTTTGATATT
>CAZCRJ010000057.1:5759-10220 GCA_964501015.1 uncultured Roseivirgaceae bacterium
ACCATCGGACTCTTTTACACGCTACTCAAACTTCCGGAGGATATACTCAATAAAATACCCAATGCCGTGGTTACAGGATTTTATGGAATATTGGTGTATCTGCTTTACAATCAATTTCTCCGAAAAGAAGTAAATCAACTGCTGACAGAAGGCTACACTGTTGCCAGTAACTGGGCGGTAGCAGGCATGACCATTGTAGGCCTTGCGCTTAATCTTTTAATCGTATTGGCCATTGCATTCAATCAACCTGCTTTTGAAGGCGATAAACTAACCTATGGAGAGGTTGGCCACGAGATCTACTATGATAAAAATAAAACTGCTATTGACGACTTGAATACATTAGGTGCCGTACTAACGAATTCCGGATTTTTTACTAACGAGTATCCCGTGGCCGTATACTTTGACACCCAGCGAACGGGGTATGTCGTAACACTCCAGATCGACATGGGAAACTGGGAAAATCCAGACTTAATTCTATATCTAAGTGACTTGAAACGTGAACTGGAAGCTTCCTTCTTAAAAGAGGTTACACTGGTATTGGAGCATTATACAGCATCCGGCAAAAAATTTGAAAAGAGCGTTTAGCACTAACTCAATGCAAACGCTCCACTATTGTCTAGTAGGGCAATACAAAATTTGGATTCGTTTATTGCGTATAGTAAATTCTGTAAATACCTGTATAATAGTACTTTATCGACTTATCATAGAATAATACCTAAACCTTGTTTCGATTATTTCGTTTATCTCTATAGTTTTACATAAACGCAACAATTATGAACCCAATGGATGAAATCAAAAAACCCTCAAAAGAAGAGCAACAAGTCGCTTTGGAATCATACAATGCATTGGATGCCGTGCTTAAGCAAATTTCATCTCAAAACCCGGAGATTGAAATAGAAGAAACAGGAGCGAGAATAAAGATACCTATTCAAGCATTAAGACTTTTATCCAAAATCCTGCAGGTAACTGCCCAAGGTAAACCAATATCCATAGTGCCTTTAGCAATGGAAGTTACCACACAATCAGCAGCTGATTTTCTTGGTTGTTCAAGACCACATTTGGTTAAATTATTAGAAGAGGGAGTAATTCCCTTTACCACTGTTGGTAGACACAGAAGAGTAAAATTTGAAGATCTGCAGAAGTACAAAAAAGCTATGAAAGCTTCACAGAAAAAATTAATAATTGAAATGATGAAGCAAGACGAAGAGTATAATATGTATGATTCATAGTACCCGCTTTACGTGCGTTCTTGATACCTGTGTAATCTACCCTGTTGATAGTAGGGATTTATTGTTATGGTTTGCCCATTTTGACTTGTATAGACCAAAATGGAGTAAAACAATTTTTGATGAACTATTTACGGTAATGCTTGATAAAGGAATGCCCCATGAACGTGCTACAAAACAAATTGAAAGAATAAATTCGGCATTTCCAGATGCAATGGTTACTAATTATGAACACCTGATTGAAACACTATCCCTTCCTGATAAAAAAGATTGCCATGTAGTAGCAGCCGCTATTAAATCAGATGCCAACTTAATTGTTACTAACAATTTGAAAGACTTCGATAATGACTACTTATCGAGGTTTGGACTTTATGCTAAAAATGCTGATGATTTCATTACTGATACAATTGATTTGAATACAAAATTGGCCAAAGAAGCATTCACGACAATGGTTGCTCACAGGACAAATCCAAGTTTAGATGAATTTCAAGTATTAGCTATACTACGTAATAGAGGACTAGTAAATTCTGCTAATTATCTACACTCACTTATTTAACCTTTTGTATCCCACTAGCAATACGTTTTACGTCCACTATGGAAAATGAATTGAGGCCCTTTTGGAGACCGTATTTTGGTTTTAATTGGAAGTTGGGATTTTTCTTGCTGCTGATAATCTGTATTCCGCGATTCATTCTGGTATTACACGCCAATGCAACAGCAACGTACAACTACATCGGTATGATCATGATTATTTCAGCCCTTACTCCCTTCCTCTTTTTGAATAGCCACGGAAGAAAACGGATTGGATTAACCAAGCCTCAAAAGTACTTATGGCTAGTGTGGGGTTTTTCGTTGGGCTTGCTGTTTAGTGTGCTGCTCTACTTCCTCGGAGAATCGCTTTACAATGACACCATTGAAAACTGGTACATATACATAGGGAAATCCTATACTATTTCTGTGGCCCTATCTACCAAGGATAAATTGATTCTGTTCGCTATCATGGCACTCGTTGGAATGACCTTTAGTCCCATTGGTGAAGAATTGTTTTTCAGGGGTATTGTTCATTCCAGTTTCGCCCAATCCTTTGGCAACACCAAGGCATCGCTTATTGACAGCGCTGCATTCGCGTTGGTACATGTTTCACATTTTGGATTAGTGTTCCTAAACAATCAATGGAAGTTCTTACTCTTCCCGGGCCTGTTGTGGGTGTTAAGTATGTTTGTAATGAGTATGGTATTCAATATCTGTAGGGCGAAATCTGGCTCTTTGCTTGGCGCGATACTCTCGCATGCGGCTTTCAACCTGGGCATGATGTATTGTATTTTCTATTTTCTGAACTGAGTCAACCTTCAAAGAACAGTCGAGGTAGGTTTGGTATCAATAGATGCGCACAGTATTTTCCGTTCCCGTTACCGTCAGCATATTATTGGTGATGGTTTTTAAGTCCACGGGCTGATTGTTTACCAAAATCTTTTTGGCATTCGACACATCGATGGTAATCGACCAATCGGGCTGAAGTTGTTGTATGCGATATTCCTTTGAATCCTCTTTACTAGAAATGGCAAGACTCACTTCATTAGTACCCACTTTCACCTTCTCCACCGATACCTCCTTCCATTCTTTTGGCATGCGCGGAGAAATGGAAATACGCTTCTCATAGGCGTGGGGCTGAATTCCGAAAAAGTGGTTGATGATGGGTACTACTACACCGTAACTATTCCAGGCTTGGGTGAACATGCCAAAGTCTGGCGAAACTTCATACATTGATCCAGGCAGTGCATAACTAAACGATTGATGGAGTTTGTCAATATAGCGTAGGGCATCCTCCGGTTCACCATAGTTTGCTGCAGCCACTGCCAGCACTCCGGTAGGTAGCGTCATCACGGCTCCGGTGTACGAAAAAGTTTTCTTGCGCGATTTCAGCACCACGCTGTCGGGCTCATCGGTTCGGTCTATTCCGGTAACGTAAACACCAAACGGATTTTCATAGGCTTTTGCTTTTTGAAGGGCGGCTTGTCCTTTTACACGGTCGGCAATACCTGTTTCCAACGGAGTATTCACTACCCAGTTGTGATAGATAACGTGCGGCATGCTTTTATTTACCGGATAATTTTTCATGTTGCGTTGAACGTCCTTTAGCTCGGCCACTGCCCATGCTTTTCCGAGCGTATCCGATCGGATCAGCGCGGCTTCGAGAATGGGCTTTGCTTCAGTAACGGTTCCCCGGAAATCACCGAAGGAATTTTCACTTTCTACCCACCACTCCTGATTGATTCTGACCTTTACTTCATCGGCCCGTTTTTGATAGTCCATCGCAGTAATGGTGTCGCCAACGGCCTTGGCTAACAGTGCTCCGCTGGCGAGTGCTTGCTGGGTGTACGCGGCTACGTCAATCATCTCCAGTTCCGATTCTAAACCAGGTATTTCCATCATGCCACTTCCATTGGGATAGTGATTACCATCAGGATCGCGTTCGCCCAATACCCATGTCATTCCCTTTTTAAGTTCCGGAAAAAGTTTTTTTACAAGGTCAAGATCTCCCGTCCACGCGTAATACTGATAAAGTAACGTGACAAACTGGGGTGTTTCATTAACATTGCCCGGATTGTATACGGCTCCATTGGTTGACACTTCATGAATGATGCGTCCGTTTTTGTTGGTCCGTTGCGATACATCATGAAGGAGGAGGATAGTATTTTTTGCAAGATCATGATCACCGGTTGCCAGCACGCCTTGCAAGGAATACACCGCATCTCCCCCAAACCACCACGGGTAATCCGGTAACCCAGCGGTTAATCCGATGCCGAGTTCTGGCACATTACGTGTTAACCAATCCACATTATACTTTAACCACTCATACATCTGTACAATATTCGTGTCGGGCAGGGTGATTCGGGAGGCGTTGTCTATTTTTTGATAGCGCTCAATCTTTTGCATAAGCTTTTCGTGGCCTTGCGTTTTCAATACCGCATACGTTTCACGCAAGGCTTCTTCCGATTGATAGGAGCCCGCGATGAAGAAAGGAATAATTACTTCTTCATTTGCTGCGATGGTAATGGAATACGTAAGGGTGGCACTTTTTCCCAACCCGTTTCGCATCAGCACGTCACACGCTGCCAGTTCCGTGGAAAAGTGTTGCGGGCGTAAAGAAGATCCAAACATGGTAAACCATGGGTTATTTTTATCTTTTGCCAGTACAGCCGAAATAGTTTCATCAAATGAAACCTCGTCTTCT
>CAZCRJ010000058.1:0-2468 GCA_964501015.1 uncultured Roseivirgaceae bacterium
TGTTTGGCCCACCGGAATATTATTATTACCGGCTTCACCATAACTCGCTCTGAATTTCAAGGTGTTTAACCAATTCGATGTTCCCCCCATAAATTCCTCCTCGGATACTTTCCAGGCTCCAGAAACGGACGGGAAATAACCCCATCGATTGTCGCCTAGAAACCGGCTACTTCCATCCGCTCTGAAAGTAGCAGCTAACAGATACCGATCGCGGAAATCATAATTTAAACGACCGAAGAAGGAGAGCAACTTATCATCCGGGAACAAGTTATTATCAACCGACTGTGGCGTTCCCTGAGTAGTAAGTTTGAAAGCTTCTTCTGACGTAAACAGTGTAGGGAAACCATGAATAACAGAAGTCATCAGACCTAGTTGGGTGTAGATCATCTCCTGACCAAGCAATAATCTCAGCCGATGATCATTGCTGCTAAAGAGTTTTTTGAAGTCATAATTAAGGGTGTTAGCTGTTCTTAATCGAGTTTCTTTCCGGTCGCGCAGTATAACCGCTGGCTGGTCTTGATTTTCACTGGCTGGTACATTCGAAACATAATAGGTAGATAATCCATAGAACCGATTATCGTTATACCCGTAGCTATCCATACCCACTTCTGAACGGAACTGAAGATTTTCAATTATCTTCCAGGAGAAACTGCCTATCATGTTAAAGTTTCTACGTTCTTGCTGTCGTTCATTATCATAGGTTGCTACGATCGGATTAACCAGGTAACTGGCAATCTGATCATCGGTGTCATCAGTGGTTAAGCCATTAACCGGTATTGGTGGATACGTAACACTATGCTTAAGTCTTGAGTCTGCTGAAGAAACTTCATTTTGCTCATTTGCTCCACCTCCATTAATTTTTGTATCGGCATAGCGTACGGTAAACGCCAAATCAACTTTGTTACTAACCTTGCTGTTTAACTTTAGCGTTACGTTGTTCCGAACGAAATCCGAACCAATCATAATCGCCTTTTCATCAAAGCGGGCATAATTAAAAGAATACTGAAGTTTTTCTGTTCCACCCCGTACACTTAAATCATTGCTGAATACCTGTCCGGTTTGACCATAAATCTGTTCCTGCCAGTTATTTCCCCTAAGACCAGAATACAAGTCGATATCCTGATAAGGCCCAAATTTTTCCGCGTATGAGGGAATGATATTTCGTAGTGCGGCATATTCATATTGCCAGTTCACATAGTCTTCCGGATCCAATACACCCAGGGTCTTGGCAATACGTTTGGCACCATAAAAGGTATTGTAACTTACGGTGGTCTTTTCACCTGTTCCTCCCTTCGTGGTTATGATGACCACACCGTTGGCGCCACGCGATCCATAAATGGCTGTTGACGATGCATCTTTCAATACATCAATCGATTTTATATCGGATGGAGAAATATCATTAATACTATTCACCGGGAACCCATCCACAATGAATAACGGAGAGTTATCCTGAGTAATGGATCCTCCACCCCGTACACGTATCCTGATCTCAGCATCCGGTGATCCTTCCGTTGAATTAACCTGAACTCCGGCCATCCTTCCAGTTAGCGTCTCAGAAACGGACGCCACAGGCATTTTCTTCAGATCCTCTCCGGTAACAGAAGATATTGACCCGGTTATATCTGATTTCTTTGCGGTACCATACCCGATTACAACAACTTCCTCTAGTTCGGAAACATCAGATACCATCACTACATTGATATTGGTTTGATTACCAACTACTACCTCTACCGGTGCCATCCCAATAAAGGTGAGTACCAGTGTCGCATTAGGCGAGACATCGATCACAAATCTTCCTTCACTATCAGTAATTGTACCATTGCTGGTACCTTTCTCCGTTACCGTAACGCCTGGCAACGCATCGCCTTCAGATTTTACTGTTCCGGTAACAGACCTGGTCTGGCCGTAAAGCCCCGTAATACTGATCGCCATAATCAGGAAAACCAAAATGGGGATTCGATTAAACAATCGTAAAGTTTTAGTCATATAGTTAAAGAGTTAAGTAAGTCCACGTTCACCTGCCCAAAATCCCCATCCCCCTTCCATTTTTTGGTTGTTTGCAACCGATTTTTAGGAATTTTATGCGCAATCGATTGCATATTAAAAAGTCCTTGTATATTTACCAAACGAAATTTTAGTTTTCTGTTCGTAACTTGCGTATTACTGGTTTTTTGAGGCTTTTATACAATATAAATTTTATACGGTGAATTGGTCCCCAAGGCTTACTTAACGGTTTTTATACGAACTTTAAATTTTATTGCGCAACCGATTACACAATTAATCCTATGAGCGAAAACAACCCTGTACGCCATGCCGTACATCCTTCTCAAAGCAAGCATTTTTCAACCGATGAACTCCGGGCGCACTACCTGATTGATGATTTATTTAAACCCGGTGAAGTTACACTCCACTACACCCTATATGATCGCTTTATCGTTGGTGGCGCTCAACCCACCAATACTCCTCTA
>CAZCRJ010000058.1:2478-8310 GCA_964501015.1 uncultured Roseivirgaceae bacterium
TGGAAGCAATTGATTCCCTTAAAGCCGATTACTTTCTGCAACGAAGGGAATTGGGGGTGATCAACATTGGTGATACCGGAATAGTGGATGTGAATGGTCAGGAATATACACTGGAACCAAAAGAGGCGATATATATAGGACAAGGGATAAGGAATGTTGTTTTTAAATCAGGTCCTTCAGGATCAAATCCGATTTTTTATTTTAATTCGGCACCTGCACACCACGCCTACCCTACCAAAAAAGTAAATCTCGACCAAGCTGAAACGGTTGAGCTGGGCTCACTCGAAAACGCCAACCACCGGATCATCCGAAAACTGTTAATTAATGGAGTGATCGAAACCTGCCAGTTGCAAATGGGACTGACCGAATTAAAACCCGGAAGTGTGTGGAACACCATGCCTCCACATACCCACGACAGGAGAATGGAAGTCTACCTCTATTTTAATATTCCGGTCGGACAAGCCGTATGCCACTTCATGGGCGAACCGCAGGAAACACGTCATATCTGGGTAACCAATAAACAGGCAGTGATCTCTCCACCTTGGTCTATTCATTCCGGAGCAGGCACAAGCAACTATGCATTTATCTGGGGCATGGCTGGTGAAAACCTGGACTACAGTGATATGGATACTGTAAAACCCGATACCTTGCGATAATGAACACTGCTGAACTTTTTGATCTGAAGGGAAAACGAGTCCTCATTACCGGGGGTACGCATGGCCTCGGTATGGCCATGGCGCGAGCTCTTGCACGTGCAAGTGCTACCTTAATTATAAATGGTCACTCCCAAGAAAAACTGGCAAAGGCAGTTGCGCTTTATCGGGAAGAAGGATTCACCACCTTCGGTTATTTATTTGATGTAACCAATGAAGCTGAAGTAAAGAAATCCGTTGATGCCATGGAGCAGGAAGTGGGTTCTATCGACATCCTGATAAACAATGCCGGCATCATCATGCGCACACCTGTATTGGATATGGAGGTTGACGATTTCAGAAAAGTAATTGATGTTGACCTGGTGGGTCCTTTTATAGTATCCAAGCATGTTGGAAAATATATGGTGAACCGCAACGCTGGAAAAATTATCAACATCTGTTCCATGATGAGTGAGCTGGGAAGAAATACCGTATCGGCCTATGCTGCTGCAAAAGGTGGATTGAAAATGCTCACCAAAAATATGGCTACTGAACTGGCGAAATATAACATCCAGGTAAATGGAATAGGCCCGGGATATTTCGCCACTGAACAAACGGCACCCATCCGAAAGGAAGGTCATCCGTTTAATGAATTCATTATTAATCGTACACCTGCAGGACGTTGGGGTGATCCGGAAGATCTTGGCGGAACTGCAGTTTTTCTGGCGTCTGCGGCCAGTAACTTTGTTAATGGACAGATTATTTATGTAGATGGGGGAATTTTAGCAACCCTAGGGAAACCGTCTAATGAACTATGAAAAAAGAACGAACAACCATCCATGATATCGCCAGGCAACTGGACATTACTGCATCAACGGTTTCGCGTGCATTAAAAAATCATCCGCGCATAAGCGAAGCAACCAAGAAGGCGGTAATAAAAGTTGCTGAAAAACTGAACTATCAGCCCAATCACATTGCAGCAGCGCTTCGAAATGGAAGAAGTAAAATTATTGGAATTATTGTGCCTACTGCCGACAGAAGTTTCTTCTCTTCTGTGGTGCGTGGCATTGAAGAAATAGCGAATGCTTCACAATATAATGTAATGATCTGCCAATCGTACGATGATCACAAAAAGGAAGTTGCTACGGTTGAGGCATTACTCAATGCCCGTGTAGATGGCATCATCGCATCGTTTGCCAAAGGCACTGACAATTTCGATCACTTTCTGAAGGTCAAGAACAAGGGGATTCCCCTTATTCTGTTCGACCGTTCCAATGAAGAACTGGAAGTGAGCAATGTTATTCTCGATGACTACCAGGGAGCATACAAAGCTGTTAACCATTTAATTCAGCAAGGCTGTAAACGCATCGCCCACTTTACCGGAATACGGAAATTAAACATTTACCGGGAGCGCTTTCGCGGATACCGGGAGGCCCTGCTGGACAACGGAATTCCGTTCGATGAATCACTGATTATCGGAAGCAATATGCAATTAGAGGATGGAATAGAAAGCATGAAAAAACTGCTAACTTTATCCAGCCCGCCAGATGCTGTTTTTTCCTCTAGTGATTACAGTGCCATGGGCGCTATGCAGGTGTTGAAAGAACGGAATATTAAAATACCCCAGGAAGTTGCCCTGGTAGGTTTTGGCAATGAACCCTTCACCTGGTTTTCGGAACCACAACTGACTACCGTAGATCAACGCAGCAAGGAAATGGGGAATGCCACCGCTGAAATATTCTTTGAACAAATCGGGAGCGGACTTAAACCATTTGTTCCGAAGAAGACAGTATTAAAACCAGAATTAATCATCCGAAAATCATCCCTCATAAAGAGTTAATCAGAACTAACGTATTATGAACACCGAAGCAGCTAAAGCCACCTTTCTGACCGAAGATTTCTTATTGCAGAACAATTTCGCCAAAACACTCTATCACGATTACGCCAAAAGTCTTCCCATTATTGATTATCACTGCCATCTTGCTCCAAAGGAAATTGCTGAAAACAGGCAGTTTAAAAATATTACACAAGTATGGCTGGCAGGTGATCATTATAAATGGAGAGCCATGCGTACGCTTGGTATTCCTGAGAAGTATATAACGGGAAGTGCCCCAGATAATGAAAAGTTTGATTACTGGGCATATGCTGTTCCCTTCACTGTACGAAATCCACTCTACCACTGGACACACCTGGAACTACAACGTTACTTTTCCATTACCGAATTATTGAATCCGGATAATGCAAAGAAAGTCTATTCAGAATGTTCTGAACATCTCAACACCGAAGCCTTCGCCACGCGAACATTGTTAACAAAAATGAATGTATCGGTAGTGTGTACCACCGATGACCCGGTTGATTCACTGGAATACCATCAACACGTAAAGCAAGACAATTTTGATACGCTGATGCTGCCGGCCTTCCGTCCGGATAAAGCCTATGCCGTTGAAAACCCAATTGCGTATAATGCTTACGTAGCAATGTTAGGCCAGGTTGCCGGAATAGAAATCACTACCTACACGGATTTATTAGAAGCCTTAAAAAACAGAATTGAATTTTTTGCCTCTATGGGATGCCAGTTATCCGATCATGGCCTTGAACAAGTATATTTCTTTGACAAAGCTCCTGCTTCCATTGATGCATTGTTTACCAAAGTAAGAAGCAATCAGGAATTAAGTACTGCTGAAATTCATTACTTTAAATATAAAACACTTCTCGAATTGTGCAGGCTATATCACCAGAAAGGGTGGACACAACAATTTCATTTAGGAGCGCTTCGCAATACCAATGAACGTATGCTGAGTGTGCTGGGACCGGATACTGGATTTGATTCCATCGGTGACTTTTCCCAGGGCGTTGCACTCTCCCGCTTTTTGAACGAATTGGATAAATCAAACCAGCTAACGAAAACCATTCTATACAATCTGAATCCATCCGACAATGAAGTAATCGGTACGATGATCGGTAACTTCAATGATGGTTCGGTAAAAGGTAAAATACAATTTGGATCGGCCTGGTGGTTCCTCGATCAAAAAGATGGAATGGAAAAACAAATCAATGCCCTTTCAAACCTAGGATTGCTCAGTTGTTTTATCGGAATGCTCACGGATTCGCGCAGCTTTCTATCCTTTCCTCGGCATGAATATTTCCGCAGAATACTCTGCAACCTTATCGGTAAGGATGTAGCCAACGGTGAATTGCCCGCTGATGAAAAATGGCTGGGGAAAATCGTCTCCGATATCTGTTACCATAACGCCAAAGCGTATTTCAATTTTTAATTTAAAATCAAGTAATGCTGAAAAAATTAAATCGTTCAACTGCCGGAGTACCAAACCCCTATCCTGTTAAAATTCTCCAGTTCGGTGAAGGTAATTTTCTTCGCGGTTTTGTAGACTGGATGGTGGATGTAATGAATGAAAAGGCCGACTTCAATGGTTCCGTTCAAATAATACAGCCGCTGGCGAACGGCATGGGTAACCTTATCAATGAACAGAATGGTTTATACCATGTAATCCTTAACGGTATACAACACGGTAAGACGGTAAACGAAACCCGGTTGATCACCGCTGTTACGGGTGTTATCAATCCATATGAAGAGTTAAACGCCTTTCTAAAAACTGCAGAAAATCCAAACCTGGAATTCATCGTTTCCAACACCACCGAAGCGGGTATAGCGTTTGATCCAACGGATACTTCCATCAGTATATTGCCCAACAGCTTTCCCGGAAAACTAACCATGTTGTTGCATCATCGCTTTACCTTTTTTAATGGCAGTGGTGACAAAGCGCTCACTATTATTCCATGCGAGTTAATTGATAAAAATGGAGAGCAACTCCGAAACGTTATCCTACAGTATGCTGACGCCTGGAACTTGTCTGCCGATTTCAAAAACTGGATTCTTACGGATACGACTTTTTGCAACACGCTAGTGGATAGAATTGTACCAGGTTTTCCGAAAGAAACCATCAACACGATACAGGAAGAAATTGGTTTTGAGGATAACCTTGTGGTAACGGCTGAGCCCTTCCACCTGTGGGTTATTGAAGGACCTGAAGCAATCAGGAACAGATTTCCGGCAGACAAAGCCGGACTGGATGTTAAATTTGTTACTGATCAGTCACCCTACCGGACACGGAAAGTTAGAATACTGAATGGCGCACACACAGCGCTTGTACCGGTGGCGTATTTGTATGGCTTACGAACCGTTCAGGAAGCTGTTGAAAATAATTTCACCGGTGACTTTATCCGCCAAACCATTTATAGTGAAATCATCCCAACTCTTGATTTGCCCAAAGAAGAACTTGAACACTTTGCGGCAAGCGTAATTGAGCGATTTGAAAATCCATTTATCCACCATGAGTTGGCCAGCATTGCGTTAAACTCCATCTCGAAATTTAAAGTACGGGTGCTGCCCTCCATTCTGGAATACATTCACCGAACAGGAAAATTACCCACTCGCCTCTTGTATTCCCTCGCGGCCCTTATACGGTTTTATAAAGGAACCTGGAAAGGAGAAACACTGCCAATTAAGGATTCTGCTGATGTACTTGCGGTGTTTAATCATGGGTGGGAACAACCTGAGTTGGAGAACACGGTGAAGACAATCCTTGACAACACCCAACTTTGGGGAGAAGATCTTAACGCAATTCAGGATATGACAGCAATGATAACCATCTATATTTCACAGATTGATCAATCAGAGAAACGTAATAAAGATAGTTTTTCCAATGTCAAGTTTCCACTGACTGTTGAGTAAGCCAACTGTAACGCTACCCGATACCGGTAACTTTTGCGATTGTAAAGGAATAACCACCCCGGAAGTACCAACGTTATTGGGCTATCCTCCGGTGTGGCTACTAATTATTTTCCTGCATCAATCTGCTTTAACAATTCTTCTGTGGCGCGTTTTAACTGGTCATCGGTATTTTTGGCAATCCAATCCGGAGCGTTTTCCACTAGAATGTCCGGTACTGCAGGGCCCAGTTCCTGGTTAACGTCTGTTGCTTTCGTGAACCATCCGCGGCCGGGTAAACGAACGAAGGAACCATCCAGCAACGCCCGCCCACCGGTGGATATTACTGAACCGTTTGTTGGTATACCAACTAATTTTCCAATACCCAATGATTTGTACGCATGGGAGAAGATCTCCGCATTGGAATAACTGCCTTCATTACAAAGCGCAATGGAAGGCTTAATCCATGCC
>CAZCRJ010000058.1:8320-10096 GCA_964501015.1 uncultured Roseivirgaceae bacterium
GGCGTTCGCCCAGCGGATAATACGCGCGGAACTTTGCTTTATCACGCTCCAGGTTTTCACTGGCACCTCGGGGAATGGTATAGGCATGTTGCTTGTAATTCAGAATGGTCATCAGTAAATCGGTGGTAGATCCTCCACCGTTATACCGAACATCTATAACCAGTCCGTCTTTGCCATTACCGACTGCCTGCAATTCGCGTTCAAATACTTCAAAGCTTGGATTGTTCATGGCCTGGATGTGGATGTATCCTAACCGGCCCTTTGAATATTGATCGACCAGTTTCTTCCGGTTTTCCACCCATTCATCATACAACAACTGCCGGACAGAACCAGTAGGCCTGATGACTACCTCCCTGCTTTTTCCATCCGTTCCTTTTACCGATAGTAAGGTCCGTTCATTTACGCTATTGTTCAGCAATGCGTAGAAATTCTTACCCGCAGTATAGGGCTGACCATTAACGGAGACAATCACTTCATTTACTTTCAGGTTAACCATTGACTTATCAGCAGGTGCATTCGGAATAACGCGCACTACTTTCATACCTTCTTTTACCGGTGTCAGTTCTACGCCCAGCATACCTGTGGCATCGCGCTGTGTTTCGGCCTGCTGAGGAGTGGTAAGTCCCATATGACTGGCATTCAATTCACCCAGCATGTAGTTGAACATTTCACGGAAATCTTCATTGGTACTGGCCATTACACACAACGGCTTGTATTTCGTTCGCAGTGCTTTCCAGTCCTTTCCATGAAACTGCGGATCATAAAATCCATCGCGGATGGTACGCCATGCCTCCTCAAAAACCTGTTCCCGTTCCGCAGCATAATCAATACGTTGTTTTACGGAATAGGAAAGTGATTCCGAGCGGTCCGTTTTGAGATCAAGCCGGTTAATGGAACCGCCTCTTCCGGAATAGTAGATATACTTGCCCTCTTTGTCCATCGCCAGGTTGCCGGGATTACCGCCTCCCTTGGTGAGTTCTTTTAAATCCTTACCGTTCCACTTAATACTATAGAGGTCACGACCGTTGGCCGTACTACTTTGGCCAGTATAGTAAAAGGTTTCGCCATCCTTGGCGATAATCACATTGGATTCATCACCGGGGAAACTGGTCACCTGCACCAAACGCATATGAATATTATCAAAATCAATAACAACCGGTTTAGGTTTTGTGTCCTTCTTATCCCCTGGCTTATCCGGTCTATCGGTTTTCTCCTCACTGAATTCTTCCCAATCCTGAGTTGATTTTTCCCAGTCTGCTTTCTTCAGCCACACAAACCAGACATCGCTGTTGCGGTTGTTCCTAACGGATACAAAACCAAGTTTAGAACCATCCGCACTCCAGAATGGTTGTGCATCCCTTCGCGGGTGCATGCTCACATTAACCGGTTTGGTTGAATTGTCGGCCGCCTGGATAAACACTTCTTCATTGAAATATAAATCACGCACAGAATAGGCAAGCCACTTGCTGTCCGGACTCCACGCCATACCGGCAGGTGCAGCCCAGCCATCCTGTAAAATCTTTTCATTGCTTAATTTTCCTTCTATCGAAAGATCACTCACCACCAGTGTTCCGCGACCGCGCAGGTACGCCAGTTTCTTACCATCCGGTGATACTGTGAGTCCGGATTCATCTTCATTTGTTTTCGTGATCCGGGTAACCTGATGCTTCAGTGATTTCAATACATTGGGTTCCTGTTTATCGGCAGACTTGACCATGTAGATGTCAAAATTATTATCCTCCCTGTCGGATGTAAAGAACACCACGCTATCACTTA
>CAZCRJ010000059.1:0-10032 GCA_964501015.1 uncultured Roseivirgaceae bacterium
TCGCAGGTTCTTCCACCAGATTGGAAGTGTAAATACGGGGCGCGATTTTTCTTAAAAGCCCCTCCCGTAGCAAAGCCGTAGTTTGGCCTGAAGCCTTCTTCTCGGAAGAGGAAAAGATGATTTCCTGAACTTTTGAGGGGGCAATTTTTCCCATTAACGGTAAGTATTTCTACCAAACTAGGCAAAATTTCAGACTAAAACGCTAATTTTGGGTAAAATTTTATACTAACTAATCGTGATTTGGTAAAATTTCCGATTAATCGACCGCGGTCTCTCAAATCGAGGCAAAATTCCAATTGAATTATCCGGTTAACCTGATAAGGCGCAGGCTGGTGAAGGGCAGGATTTCCCCGCCTACTTTTCCGCTGCTTTGTTCACCTTTCGGTAGAGGTATTCGTGGTAGAGGTGCCTGCGGGCAAAGCGATCGGGCGTGGAGGAGTTGAGGAATTTGTTGTAGACATTATGGGGCACGCCAAAGTATTCGTAGCGACTACTATCGGCAAAGGTGATGAGGAGGGTTTGCGCCTTGTACTCAAAATCCAAAATGCGCGAGGCGGTGATCACGGCCGTGTATTGCTCGCGCTGGGCTTCATGGGTTTCGGGGGCCACGCTTACCAACAAGTGGTAGGCGTCAATTACGGCCTTGCTTTTTTCTTCGGCTTCCTGTTTGGCATGCTCCTGTGCCAGATCCGGGTGGTGGTCTTTCATCAGGGTGCGGTAGAGGGTTTTCAATTCTTTAACGCCAGCCTCCTTATCAATGCCCAGGAGTTTGCGGGCGTCCAGTATTTTTTTCATGCGGGCGCAAAAGTAAGGATTTTGGGGAGAAGAGTGAAAAGATGATGAAAAGCAATCTTTTTTCTTCGCCTCCTGAAAGGGATTCTGCGTATTTTAACTCTGGTAATTGGGGTTGCCTACCATGACTTATTCAATTCGATACCCAAACCGAATGCCGGCAACTGGTCCGATGGTAATTCGTTTATCTTCTTTGGGGATTTCAAACCACTGCCATTCGTCCGGTTGATCGACCCCACGGGGGATTTCCGGTTTTTTGTAATCCACATTCCGGAGCATCAGCCCGAAATTCAGATCCATGATGATTTTACCCCTATACCGATAATACCCGTATTTGAACGAAAGACCTTGTTCGCGGTACCTGACCTTGAAATTATACCAACGCCAGTACTGGATGGTACAATCCAAATCAAAACATTCGGTTTGTGAAATTTCTCTATCGAAATTAATGATGTTGGCATACGGTTCGGCCGAGAGGTAATTGGCATATGCGCGCGTCACCATCCCGTTGAGGTAATACCGGATTTCAGTTTTTAATTTAGTTCCTCGTGTATTCTGAAATTTAAGATTGTAGTTTGTATGGAAAACATACCCAACATCAAGCTGAAGCGATATATTATTTTTTATATGACGCTCATAGGCAATCTGGACAGAAGGATAAAAGTTAATGAGGTGTAAAGGGCTTACTTTAATGACGTGTCGTGGTAAATAGGTAAACCGTAGCGAGTCGTGCTGCGGGTAAGACTGGCCATAAGCCTTACCATAATGAATAACCAAAAAAATGAGAAGTAGTCTAAAGCTCCGCACGCTGAACAGGAATTTTACTGATCAGTTCCAGTTCACTTGTACTGCACTTGTAGTGGTATTGAAATACCCCATCTTCTCCCGTTAAGGTGAGCCGGCCGGCTTGGGCAATTACATCGTACGCATGAACATCGGTAAGTTCGGTTAGTAAAGTAACGTTGTCGTTTGATACGTCAAACATTTTAAGGCCCTGGGCTCCTTCGCAAACAAACAGGCAGGTGCCATCAATGGCCAAACCTCCGGGAGATGTCATGGCGTGTTGTGTGATGAGTTTCGGATTGTTAGGATTTGTGATGTCTATAATCTCAAGTGTATTTACACCCCGGTTACATACAGTTTCGGAATTCCGCAGGGTTACATAAGCCCGGTTGCCTTGAACAACAACGGGGTCGCAGGAAACAATATGACTGTATCGAAAAACAAATTGTGGTGAAGCGGGGTTTGCAATTGAATAAATATACATCGCATCACGCGCGCCTAAGTACAGGTAGGGAGCACGAACAAAAATGGTTTCCAAACCAAAACCCACTACAACATCGGTAAGGTGGTTAAACTTATTTTCGGTGATGTCGTACACGGCAATCTTTGAATTGGTAGCGATGTACAGGTAGTTGCTGCTGATGGCAAACCGGGTTAACGATCCTCCCTGTCCGGTGGTGTTTGATGAATCACCGGAATTTTCACTGCACCCCAGCAGCCAATTGAGCAACAGAAATAGCCCTATGTTACGACTAAAGCGCATAACAGTCGGGGTTAGTAAGCGTTTGTTTTTTCCATCCAATAACCAATCCTTTGGAGGCGTCAATACACTCAAAATAATGGTGCGAAGGTGGCGGTACACCTAAAAGCCAATTCGAAATGGGCAATCGTCCTACTTCGATAAGGTCATTAAAATCATTGGTACTCAAGGCTACCAAACTTCCCATATGGTCGGCATACAGGATTCCGTTGCGGATGGCCATATCGGTGTTGCCCGTTAATTCGGCAAAGCCAATGGCAGCAGGTGTGGCTGGATCTTCATTATCATAGATATGAATACCACGATTAACTTCATTAATCAACAAGTATTTATCGTACAGATAAATTTTTCCGGGGTTCTTTACAACCTGTGGGGTAAGCATGCGGATGGAAGCGCTTTCCTGGGTACCATAAACAGGCACATATCCATCAACCGTTCTATTTTCCCGGAAATCGGTTATGGGAACGCACGCCATGGTGAACAGCAGGAGAAAAAGTAAGTTCCGGTTCATAGACTCTAAATTCGGGTATTGGTCAGACATTGTCAATACAATGGTTCTTTTTCACAATTTGGTAATATCCAGTAGCAGTTAAAACAAAATCCTAAATGGTTTTTCAAACAGGAGAGGGCAAAAAGTATTCGAAGCAATCCCATCCTGACATTGATCTGCCCCTTATTCTTATTCTTCGCAGTCTCCTGAAAGGGACTCTGCGTATTGTAACCACCGCAGCGTCCTCTGTGAGAGAATCTGCGGAGAAGGCAAGGGACTCTGAGTATTTTAGGTACTGGTAATGCGTCTTTGCATGGCCATCATTCCCTCTCCAGATGGGTGAAGAAAAAATATTTTCTTCCAAACCAATTTGAAGAGCACGCGATTTTACATAGTTTTCATATAACCAAACCAATACCTATATGTGTACTACTCAATCAGGCCTCTCCACAAAAAGGTTGTGGCTACCGCTCACTTTTATGTTTTCACTTTTATGGCATGTTACAGCCGTTTACGCACAACAAGATGCTCGCCCGATTACAGGCACCGTGTCCGATGGAGAAACAGGTGAGCGAGTGTCTGGCGCCACCATCGTTATCCGCGGCACCAACCAGGGAACCACAACCGATACAAATGGAAGATTTACACTTCAGGCTTCAGTTGGCGAGATACTCGAAATCAGTTTTGTTGGATATCAGCCGACATCTCTGGTAGTAACGGCATCAAATAATTATACGATAACACTGGCCCCTTTTTCCCAGCAATTATCCGACATAGTGGTAGTGGGCAGTCGAAATCAAAACCGCACAGTGGTGGATTCACCCGTGCCAATTGATGTGCTTGATGTTTCCTCCTTAGCTTCTACTATGGGTAAAATTGAAATCAATCAGATCCTTCAGTATGCCGCTCCTTCCTTTAATGCTACAAAGCAATCAGGATCCGATGGTGCCGACCATATCGACCCCGCATCACTTCGTGGACTGGGACCTGATCAGACGTTGGTGTTAATTAACGGCAAAAGACGGCATCAATCATCGTTGGTGAACATTTTCGGAACCCGCGGACGCGGTAATTCAGGAACAGATTTAAATGCAATACCTGTCGCTGCCATAAAACGGATTGAAATCCTTCGCGATGGGGCCTCCGCTCAATATGGTTCGGATGCTATTGCAGGCGTAATCAATATTGTATTGAAAGATAATACGGACGGTGTTACCGGTGGGCTTACCTATGGGGCGTTCAGCACCGCTATTGGCGAAGGGTGGGAAGACGAAACAGGCGAATCCCTTTGGAACGTAGAAGGCAAAAACAGGCTGGATGGACGCGATAGAAAATTTGACGGCAATACTGTGAGGTTTGATATGAACTATGGATTGGCATTGGGCGATAAGGGTGGTTATGCAAATATTACTACCGAATACCTTTCTAAAGCCCGTACGCTTCGTCCTGGTTTTGCCTGGAGAAAGGGCTACGGTACCGCAGCTATTGATGGTTTTAACTTCATGGTAAACACCGCCATTCCGTTAAGCAACACTACTGAGTTTTATGCTATGGGCGGATCCAATTTCAGGCAAACGGATGCTTATGCTTTTTCGCGCGACAGCTTTGATGACGGAGATAACCGTTCTGTACCCAGTTTATATCCGAATGGTTTCACCCCTCATATTACGTCCGATATCCGTGATGTTTCAATTTCTTCGGGCATTCGCCACACGATGAGCAACGGTTGGAAAGTTGATTTCAGTAATACGTTTGGGAAGAATAATTTCCACTACTATATCACCGGAACCAATAACGCTTCCATGAAGTCGGCATCGCCCACCGATTTTGATGCGGGCGGTCATAGTTTAGCCATGAATGTAACAAACCTGGATTTCAGCAAATTCTATAAAAACTTTGCTTCAGGCTTTAACTTTGCCTTTGGTATGGAGCACCGCACTGAGCGGTTTGCCATATTTGCGGGTGAAGAGGCATCCTATTCTTTGTACGATGACAATGGCGTAGCCATCCGAAACCCGGCTCTCCAAACTCCCGCCCAGGACGATAATGGCGATGACCTTCCGGGCGGATCGCAGGGATTTCCCGGTTACAGCCCCGATAATGAAGTGGACAGAAGTCGCACAAACTTTGGGTTGTATGCCGATGCCGAATTAAATGTTACGGATGACTTCCTGGTAAGCGGTGCCTTACGTTTTGAAAAATACAGTGACTTTGGTGAAACCTTTAATTTTAAATTGGCCTCCCGGTATAATTTCAGTGAACGTTTTTCAGTACGTGCTTCCGTTTCAAGCGGGTTCCGCGCGCCATCACTCGCTCAAATTCATTACAACCTGATTTTCAACAACATTGTTGCGGGCGCATCAGTACCTTCTCTTCTTTCAGCCAATACCAGTACGGTAACAAAAGCCTTTGGCATTGGGCCCTTACAGGAGGAAACAGCCTTTAACAGCAGCTTTGGATTTACGTTTAGATCGGGCGGGTTTACCGCTACCGTTGATGCGTACTCCATCGCGGTGAAAGACAGGATTGTATTAACGGATAATTTTGACGCGTCAGGCCTTGGAATGAACGTAGAGGCAGCACAATTCTTTGCCAATGGTGTAGACACCAAGACCCAAGGTGTTGATATTGTTTTGGGGTATACCTATGAACTTGACCAGGATAGAAAATTGAACATAGGGATATCAGGAAATTTTAACAGCCTTGATATTCAGAAAATTCACAATGGATCGCTTAACCAATTTACCTTCTTCGGTCCCTTTTCGCAGGCTTACCTGAAAGCTGCTGCACCCGATTATAAATTCGGTGCAACCATCGGGTATACCACGCCTAAGTTTTCGGCAAATTTATTCCTTACTCAGTTTAGCCAGGTTATTCTTCAGGATTTTCAATGGGTAGATACACCGGCAACCACCCAGCAAGAGGCCGATGCATTATTTGCCGTTGCAACCGATACCTACGATGCGGCACTAACAGTAGATGTGAGCATCACCTATCAGGTAACGCCTAAAATCAGCTTTACTATAGGGGGTAACAATATCTTTAACAAATACCCTACCCCCCAGTTTGACGCATGGACTGACCAGGGAGGATTAACGGACTCCGTACAAATGGGTTCGGATGGAGCCTACTTTTTTGGCAGAATTGGATTCCGGTTCTAAAAACAAAATTCTGACTGGTTTTTAAAACCGGAGAAGGCAGGTAGGTTTTGCCATGGATGATCGCACTACACTGATCTTTTTTCTTCGCAGATGCTGAAAGGGACGCTGCGTATTTGTATCCCCCGCAGCGTCCTCTGTGAGAGACGCTGCGGGGAAGGCAATTATCACCAATCCCGAACCAATGCTATGGTTTGAAATTTTTCAAATTTCTTATGACCGCGCGCTCCACTCCATCAAATTCGGGCAAATCTTTGATTTGATTCTGTAACGACTTTTCCCATTGTGCCCTATATGACGGAATTTTCTGTTCTAGTTTTATGAAGAATTCCCCCGGTACCTGATTCTTCAATTCACATTTTCTTCTGAACTCAGCCATAAGATACTCAGGTTCCATACCATGCGTTTCTGTCAGATACCAGATATCATAAAAATCTCTTGCCTGTGTTCGCTGCATAACAGCCCGTAGTTTTTCAACAATGATTTCCTCAAGGCTATAGCACAAAAGTTGATAGGGATGATCCTGAAGATCAGAGTATGAAGTGATAGCCGGCTTGATCACCGTGGAGAACTCCAGCTTTTCGTTTCTGGCAACATCTATCTTGATTTTTTTATTACTTCCCATTCCGCCCAGGGGCCCAACGTAAGTAATATAGAAGTTAAGCCCACCATCCTCGTGAAGTGTGACATCAGCGATTGACAATGGAATGTTTGCTGACTCTTTAATTAATAAAAATGCTTCGTTGAACCATACAAATAGTTGTTCGTCTGTACAACTCTCGATAAGGGTAAAATCGAGGTCTTCAGAAAATCTATAGTTTTCGAAATAGACTTTCTTTAATACTGTTCCTCCCTTAAAGACCATAACTTTTGACAGGCTTGCATGCAATGCGATACTCCGTAATACCCAGGAAAGAACGTAGTCCTTCTCAATCTGTAGATCTCTAACCCCTGCTTGAAAAGCTTTTTTCTGAATTTCTGTTCCCTTTATCATGTCGACAAGGCTGAAGTAATTGTCTCAGATTCCAAATTCTGTCGTATACTCCATCGACTACTAAATTTTCCTTTAGTAGGAAGTTCAGTATCCAATACTACATACGATGCAGTTCTGATTTTTTGAAGATTTGAAATGATCGGATGCTGAATTCCCATTAGCTCCAAAATAAAACCTAATCGCTTAATAACGGCCTGCGATTTAAATTGAACCGCATAGGCGAAAAGTCTGTCGTATTTTAATTTTTCTCTTGATTGGAATAGTGCTTTTGCAATTTCAACTATGCCCCCCGAATATTCCGGTTTGAATAAACAATCAATAAATGTTTTTTCTAAATCTGAACAGGGGACTTTATTAAAGCTGTCAATCCATGTTTCGCCAAAGCCAAAAAAATGGATAGGATTATGATAAATGAATTGAAAAGGTATTTTTTTGATTTTTAATAAAGACGGTCTTACTTGTTCTGATACCACAATCTGTTCCTGTAATGATGGCTGGGTAATCAGGTTATGGATTTGCAGCGCTGAATAATATCCGATGTAATAGGATGCATTTCCTACCAGACTTCCGGCCAGCAAATGCCAATCGGGCATGAAGGTGGTCGCATCTGCTTCATACGGAATTACGTAATAGATACCCTTTTTAATCCGCATCAAGAGCCCTCTTTTTGCCATGTCGGTCACCAATTCCAGTACCGCACTTTCACTTGATGTGGGAAGTGCATCAAAGGCTTCAGCTAGTTTGAACCACACTTGATTGCGTTGATTAAAGTATGACAGCAATTTTTGGGATGCCACTCCAATATATTTAGGTTTCATATCATTTCAGCCAGTTTAAACCTGTGTACAATGATACAAAACATAATCTACATTATTGATCATAGTAATAGGGCCAGTTTATACCTGGCTATAATGATATAAAGCATAATAAATAAAAGTGAAGCAAATCAGGCTCTAATGCGCTTATAGAGTCCTCTGTGAGAGACGCTGCGGAGAAGGAAAAGACACTGTAAAGCAAACCCATCCTGACATTGATCAGTGCCTGCGGCTTACAAACGTCATTCATCCTTTCGTAGCCGGGCACGTATTTCGCGTATCCCATTTGCTATGGATGATCGCACTAAACTGATCTTCATCAAACTCCTGCACACCCTCATCTGGGTGTTCTTTAACGTGGTAATTTTTTACCTGCTCTATGCCGTAATCACCAACCAGATAGACCACTGGGTTTGGATAGGCCTGGGCTGCTTTGTAGTAGAAGGCCTGGTGCTGCTACTCTTTAAAAACTTCTGCCCCCTCACGCTATGGGCCCGAAACTACTCCACCTCCACCCGCCCCAATTTCGACATCTACATTCCCAACTGGCTGGCACGGTACAACAAACCGATTTACAGCAGTTTGCTGGGAGTGGTGGTTGTGATATTGGTGTATCGGTTGGTGGGGTAATGCCGGTGAGTTTGGCGCCATTGATTACCGCTACACCACAGGAAATAATTCTGCGGTTTGAGGGTAGGTTTGTTAAAAGTGTAGTGAAAGATCAGATTTCAAACAAAGATTTTTGATAAGAACCTCCTTTGATTTTATTCATTAATTCCCGAATAAATTCATAATGCTTAACATATTGATTAGGAACGAGGATCAGTTTAAGGTTTTTACTTTCCACAAGTTGCATCTTAACCTTATCAGACTCCATTCGCTTCCTGTTTTCATAATGTTCTGAACCATTAATTTCAAAAAACACTTTAGGCACCTTGCCCACATAAATGACACCATCAAACTCTTTTTTGTTTACAGCAGGATTATTAATCTCTTCAGGAAAAACATCAGTTAATTTTACGTTTCTTTGAAATCTGGTGCCTTGTACCGTGCAGTAGTGGCTCATTGTTTTGTAAAACTCATCCTCAAATATGGAGTTATTTGAGAATCCAATGGTAAACTTATTTACAGTACTTTGGGCAACTTGAGTTATTCCATTTTTTTGTACGTAATCAATCAGCGCGTATAAATCATCGTCTTTTCTTGATAAAATGTCTATTGCTCTTTTATCGGCTACTACGACTAATTTTTCTCGCGCCCGGGTAACCCCTACGTTAATCAACTGACTGTTGTTCTTTACCCAATCATATGTACGAGGTGTTGTATCTCTTGAAATGGATGTTGATATAATAATAGTCTTATTTTCCTGTCCTTGAACTTTATGAATTGTTCCACAGCTTACAGAGGAATCAATCTCTCTATTTTCTTTGGCTACCTGCAGTAAGTGATTTAAAACATCTTCCTGGTTTCGGAATGGAGTAATGATAAAAGCATCGGATAGTTTATTCTCTTTAATGTAATTGACTATACCCTGTGCCTCTTCCAGTGTGGAGTTCTTCAGTTTATGATTTACATTATTCACATCAACCAGCCGCACCTCTCCAATATTACTAAGCATTGAAAGATTCAACTTGTTTTCGTAAAACCGCATGTTAGAATAGTTGATAATCTTTTGACCGCAGCGATAGTGATAGCTTAATAAAATATCTCTGGATATATTATCGATTCGCTTATAGGTAGAAAGAATTGAATTATGGAAGTAGTCATATGGCTCACTCACTGCAAACTGCTTCATCAACTCCTCATTCCTGGCTTCCTCGAAGAGGACAATCGGCTTTAGCTGATTGGTATCACCTATTAGCACGATATTTTCACACTTAGAAATTGGGATAAGACTGGTGGCTACATCGCACTGGCCGGCTTCGTCAATTGCGAGTAAATCAAACTTATACTTTTTACCCAGCTTGCGGCTTGATAGATTGGTAGTAAGAATAACAGGAAAGACTTTTATGAACTTCTTCAGATTATCATCATCAGCGATCCATTTATTAAATTCTTTTATTTGGGCTTGCTCCTCTTCAATATTCAGTATTTCGATAAGTGAAGTGTAATCCTTGGTTTTTAATCGCTTGATGCAACGCAATGATTCGAAGTAAAAGAATTGAAGCAATTGATGATTGCCTTTTATTACTTCATAAATGTTTTTTAAATCCTCGTTAGTGATATCTGGTAGCTGAGCA
>CAZCRJ010000060.1:0-9970 GCA_964501015.1 uncultured Roseivirgaceae bacterium
GACTGATGTTGGTTATGGTACTCGCTCTGGGTAGCTGTACGGGGATGAAAAATATTTCACCCAATAATCCGCTCTATGTAGGGCACGAGATAACCTTTACTGACCACAAGTCACCGAAGAAAAAATTGACCTATGAAATCCGGGACGTGCTGAAGCCGGAGCCGAATACAAAGTTTTTGTGGATGCGGCCTTCACTTGCGTTTAATAATACAATTTCAGAAAAGCGAAAGAAGCGGAAATTTTGGGTGAATAAAATTGCTGATCCTGTATTGCTTTCAGAAACGAATCCGTCACAAGTGTCAGCAGCTATTCAAAATAGAATTTTCCACAATGGATATTTTCAGAATACGGTGCGCTATGATACTATTTACAGTGGTCAGCGAAAGGCTAAGTTTCGATATACGATTACACTGCATACACCCTATCGGTTTAAATCTGTTGAGTATCCAAAAGTGGTTGATGATCTCACTGAAAAAATCAGTGACATTCGCAGTGAATCGTTGCTGAAGAAAGGAGACATCTACACATTAAACGCGGTCAAGAACGAACGGATCAGGATTGACCGTGCCCTAAAGGAGAATGGCTACATTTATTTTAATCCGGATTTTATAACGTTAAAGGCAGATTCCCTTTCAGGTATTCATGAGATCAACTCAGCGATAACGGTTAGGCCCGATACTCCACCAGAATCCAGAAGGCCGTACACGATCAGAAATATCTACCTGCACGATGATCACACCTTGGAGCAAACGGCTACTGATACGCTTACCTTCGGTAACTATTATCTGATCTCCCAACATAAGTCGCTTCGCTTTACTACTCTTCAGCGTGGGTTGTTCCTGAAGCCAGGCGAGCGGTATGCCCGTTCGGATTACATGCAAACAATCCGGTATTTGAATGAACTCCCGATTGTACGCCATACCAATATTAAGTTTGCACCTTACGGCAACACCGATTCATTGGATGTGATACTGTACGTATCGCAACGAAAAAGATTTGCCTATACGGCTGAATTCAATGCCATCTTCCGGTCAACCAATTACTTTGGGCCTGGAATAGTGTTCAGCTACACCGACCGGAATAAAAACAAGGGCTCCGAATTGCTGAAGGTTAATCTGCGCGGAAGATTTGAAATGCAAATTGTAAACGGAAAAGTCAACCCTGCTTATGAACTGGGGCTGGAGGGAAGCTATCAGATTCCCAGATTTTATCCTGCATTTTTGCTGAATATTGGCCAGCGCAGTTTGCCAAAGATCAACATCTCTGCCGGATACAACCTGTTTAACCGCCTGGATCTTTACAGGCTAAATTCAGTGTATACAAATTTTGGATATCGGTGGAGTAAAATGGAGCGGGTACGTCATTCCTTTAACCCGATTGAAATAATATTTACCCAGATACCTGAGGCTTCGAAATCGAAGGAGTTTAATCAATACCTTCAAGAGAACCCGGGTGTGCAACGTAGTTTTGATGAGCAATTTATAGTCGGATCATCATATGAATTCACTTATCAAACGCCTGGACGTGGTCGCCATGAATTCTATTTTAGTGGTGGCATTGATCTGGCCGGTAATCTTTTAAAGGGATTGTATTCGGCTACCAATGCAACCAGGGACTCAACAGGGCGATTTACGTTGCTAGGTGTACCTTTCTCCCAGTATGTACGCAACCGTATTGATCTTCGGTATGGATACAATTTCAATCAGCATTCGAAGCTGGTGACACGCTTCAGTACCGGTATTGGAGTACCCATTGGCAATTCCGATATTCTCCCATACATCAAGCAATTTTATGTTGGGGGAACCAATAGTCTTCGTTCGTTTATTGCACGTTCAGTAGGGCCGGGAAGTGAGGTGCCTCCTGAAGGGTACAATGATTTGACCGGTGATATTCGGCTGGAAGGGAACATGGAGTATCGATTTAGGTTGGCTGGCAGTTTGAAAGGCGCATTATTTATCGATGCTGGAAACATCTGGCTGTTTAAAGATGATGCCACACGCCCCAATGGAACATTCCGCACCGATACCTTTATGAAGGAGATTGCGGTCAGTTCCGGCTGGGGAGTACGATGGGATTTCACTTTTCTGGTTGCGCGGCTTGACTTAGCCTACACGTTGCGCACACCCTATCTGCCGGAAGGAGAACGGTGGACAAACAAGGTGAACATCTGGAAACCTGCAATCAACATCGCGATCGGGTATCCGTTCTGATTAATCTTATGGTGGAAATCGAAATCCAAATCTTATTTGAAAACTTCAATCGATTGAAGAAGGGGAAGGAAAGGACTTTTGCAAATTGTTTCGCATCCTGATAATTATCATTTCAAAAATGAACTTAACTCATCACTTTCGCAGATTATTTCCGATGGAACTAACAATGTTTGTAATACTTTTATCATAGCATTGAGCCTTCGAAAGAATACTCAGCACCATACGATCCATGACCAACGCCATTTATCTCACCACTACCGAACCCTATTCCGGTAAATCCATCATTGCCCTTGGCCTGATGAATTTATTAGCCAGCAAAACAGAAAAGATCGCTTACTTCAAACCGGTCATCAGCCGGGAGGGCACTCAAACCGACAGGCACCTGGAAATGATTGCGAAGCATTTTAACTTGAAGTTACCGTATGAAAACATGTTTGTGTTCAGACGGAGTGAGGTCATCCGACAGATTAACAGCGGGAATGAAGCATACATCATCGATACCGTTATTGACCGGTTTAAGAAACTCCAGGAACACCATGATTTTGTGGTGGTAGAAGGAACCGATTTTATGGGTGGCAGTCTGAACATAGAGTTTGACGGAAACATTTCCATTGCCAAGAACCTGGGCATACCCGCAGCGGTGATTGTGAAAGGGGAAGGGAAATCAGTAGAAGAAATTGTCGACTCTGCAGTATCCACCACTAAAAGTTTTACAGATGAAGGAGTGCAGGTACTTACGGTAATTGCCAATAAAATTGATCCGGAAAAGGAAAAGGAAATCAGGGAACAGCTTACTCATGCACTTCCGGTAGGAATAATTGTAACCTCCATTCCGGTTCATGATGAATTGGGCAACCCATCCATGAAGGATATTCATGAAACCGTAGGGGGCAAAGTCTTATTCGGTGAGCATTTATTGTCGAACCCTGTGGATACGTCCATTGTAGGGGCCATGCAACTACACAATTGCCTCACCCGGTTAAGCAAAAACACACTCATAGTTACACCCGGTGATCGTGGTGATTTGATTATCGGTGCGCTGCAGGCGAACATCTCCAGGAATTACCAGAAGATTGCCGGTATCATTCTCACAGGCGGTCTAGTTCCCGAACCCACCATATTAAAACTGATTGAAGGGTTGGATACCGTTGTTCCGATTTTACAGGTGAATAGTGGAACGTTTAAAACCGTTAACCTGGTGGCCACCACACAATCGAGGATTACTCCGGAGAATAAGGATAAAATTGCCCTGGCGATTAGCCTGTTCGATAAACATGTGGATGTAAAAACCCTGGAGCGAAAAATCATTACGTTTCGAACGGTAGGCATTACACCACGCATGTTCCAATACCAGATTGTGAAACGGGCGAAGGAACACAAGAAACATATTGTATTACCGGAAGGAGATGATGACCGTATCCTGATTGCTGCCGATGCGTTAGCGAAACAGAACGTTGTTGACCTGACCATTCTGGGTAATGAAGAAACCATCCAGGCATCGTTAAAGCGGTTGAACTTATCACTAGATCCTACAAAGGTGAAGATCGTTAACCCGGCTACATCAGACCGTTACCCGGAGTATGTTGAAACACTTCATGAATTGCGCAAGAGTAAAAATCTGTCTATGGAAATGGCCCGTGACCTGATGCTTGATGTTTCCTACTTCGGTACGATGATGGTGTATAAAGGTGAAGCCGATGGCATGGTATCCGGTGCAGCGCATACTACTCAACATACTATTCGGCCGGCATTGCAGTTTGTAAAAACAAAGCCCGGCATCAATACGGTATCGTCTGTGTTTTTTATGTGCCTACCAAACCGCGTTTCCGTTTTTGGTGATTGCGCGGTAAATCCTAACCCTACTTCTGAACAGCTTGCCGACATCGCTATTTCTTCTGCGGAGACAAGCAGAATGTTTGGTATTGAACCGAAGATCGCCATGCTGTCGTATTCTTCCGGTTCGTCCGGTGAGGGTGAAGATGTAGATAAGGTGAGAATGGCTACTGAAATTGTAAAGCAAAAACGTCCAGACTTAAAAGTAGAAGGTCCGATACAGTACGATGCTGCAGTGGATCCTTCTGTTGGGAAAAAGAAAATGCCGAATTCAGAAGTGGCGGGCCAGGCAAGCGTATTGATTTTTCCTGATTTAAATACCGGCAACAATACCTACAAGGCAGTGCAACGCGAAACCGGTGCCCTGGCCATCGGGCCGATGTTGCAGGGATTGAATAAACCGGTGAATGATTTAAGTCGTGGTTGTACCGTAGCCGATGTTTTTAATACCGTAGTGATTACGGCAATACAGGCGCAGCAATAATGAAAGTCTACAAGCGCTAAAAGCAATAGTTGTCTTGCTCTCGTATAGACATATGAAGCAGTATGGAGCTGCATAAAAAATTTAATTCGAATGTATCATGAATGTTTTTGTCATCAATTCCGGTAGTAGTTCCATCAAGTATCAACTCATTCGTATGCCAGAGGCGGAGGTTGTATGTTCCGGTCTTATCGATCGAATTGGGCAAGAGAGTTCTTCGATTCGCCATAAGGTTTTTACACAAGGAAATGAAGAGGTTCGACATGAAAGGTTTTCCATTCCAGATCATGCAGAAGGATTAACGGCAGTTTCCCGTCTGCTAACGGATGTGGAAATAGGCGTAATCGATGATCCGAAGGAAATTGAAGTGGTGGGCCATCGCGTTGTGCATGGCGGAGAATCCTTTGCCAGCACGATGGTCATCACCCGTGAGGTGATGGAGAAGGTAAAAAAATTATTTCCCCTGGCACCGTTACACAATCCGCCCAATTACATGGGCATTGAAGTGGCGACCAAGGTATTTAGTCATGCATGGCAGGTGGCAGTATTTGATACAGCGTTTCATCAAACCATGCCACCCGTGGCGTACCGCATGGCCATCCCTAATGAATTTTATGAGCAGCATGGCATTCGTGCTTATGGGTTTCATGGAACAAGTCATAAGTACGTATCGGAGCAGGCCATCGCCTATTTGCAAAAGAAGGAATCAAAAATCATTACCATTCACCTGGGCAATGGATGCAGCATGAGTGCTGTGCAAAATGGTGTGTGCATCGACACTTCCATGGGCCTGGGGCCGATGAATGGATTGGTTATGGGAACACGCACAGGCGATATTGATCAGTCGGTTATTTTTCACATGGTGAATCAACTGGGCTATTCACTGAATGATGTGAATACCATTCTCAATAAGAAAAGCGGTATGCTTGGCCTTACGGGATTCAGCGACATGCGCGATGTGAAGACGGAGTATTACAAGGGAAATAAGGAAGCCATACTTGCGTATGACCTGTATGCCTATCACATCAGGAAATATATAGGGGCCTATGCGGCAGCGATGAACGGACTGAATGCTATTGTTTTTACTGCCGGAGTTGGAGAGAATGACGCACTCACGCGTAAGCTGTCATCGCAAAACCTGGAATATCTCGGGATTTTCCTTGATGAAACAAAAAATGAAGCAGGTGGGAAGGGTTTAGTTGAGATTAGTACGCAGGCATCACCAGTAAAACTTCTAGTAGTACCCACCAACGAAGAGCTGGAAATTGCCCGACAGTGTTATATACTTTTAACGAAATAAAAGAGTCAGAAAGTAATTTGAAGTGTGCCATACGGTATTAGCTGAATCATTATAGCACTGACGACTGGGCTTCAGCCGGTTCATTATGTCCATATAATTTTGCCGCGAGCAATGCCGTGCCGATCATGATGGGAACGGCCAGCACGATCATAATAAAGGTACGCTGATCCATATCAGGTATGGATAGCATCGGTGCAACAGCAGCACCAAGATTCCGCGTACTCATGCCCATGCTCATGATTACCCGATGATGTTGTAAGGATCCGAAACTAAACCAATAAGGACACATCATCATCACCGTAAAGAAGAGAACTTGTGCCAGTATGATGGTACCATCTGCAACAGCGATAATATCCTTACCAAAAACCAGCATTGCGAATAAAATGGTGGTAATAGCCAAGGTACCATTTATGTTTATTAACAACCGGCATAGTTGTGCCGAAAATTTTTTATTCCACCGCAAAAGGAGCATACCCGTTACCATGGGCATCAAAATAAATAGCACGAGAGGTTGAGCGATTGTCCAGGCGCTTACGGATAATCCCCTGGCTAACACCGGAACGGCCAGGGGCATAAATAACACTATACCGGTTGCCATTATAAACATGAAGGCGGCAGTGTACCCTCGGTCTCCGTTTATCCTTTTAATCAGCATTGGAAGAAAGGGCGCGGAAGGTGCCAGACCAAGAAGAACTAGGCCTGTTGCAAAGGGCTCCTCCATAGGAATAAACGTAATAATGGTTAAGGCTAGGAGAGGTCCAGCAATAAATCCCCAAAACAAAGTATAGCTGACAAAGCGAAAATTTTTAAGTCCCTTTAAGATGTCAGCAGGATTTAGGTTTAGCCCTAATTCCAATAGGTTACCGGCTATAAAAATGACTAATGAGATTTTTAAAGAAAGTATCCACATCCTTTCTTGTGTTTAATCTTGTAAGGTGGTACTACAAACGCAATGGTAAACATACCATTCCTCGTGTAAACTTTCGCTGTACATATTCTTTTTTATGCCTGTTGTGACACTATCTTGGGGGAATTATCAGTTCTGTCTTACCAGTTAAAGTTGTACTTTTTTTGTTATCGCACTTTTAAACTTAGCACTGAAGCATATTATGCAAGTGGTATTTTTATGATTTCAAATATATGTACTTGCCAGGGTTCCATGTCCAGATAGAGACCGCCTGCCTGTAAATCATTGCCATCGCGGTCGTAGTGTACAGTATTCAATAAATCCTTTAATCGCCAGTGTCCTCCGGTGAGATTCGTGAACGGTAATCGGAGATAGCATTGTGATGAATGAGGTGCATAGTTTACTACCACTATAATTCGCTCAGTGCCTGTGCCCCGCCAACTGAACGCAATGAATTCGTTCCATGAATCGTTTCCTTCCCACGCCTGCTTACACACGAGCAAACTCCATTGCCCATCCCGGATAACGGGTTGTTTTAAAATAGTTAAAAGCCTAATACTAAAATGTAATATGGTGAAGCCATGTTGACGATTATCGTTTGAACGCTCCTGTGGTCCGCGGTTCAGGTGTGGGGATATCCGTATGGTTTTTCCTTCCAATTGTCCCTGTTGAAAAAATCGCAACCCCGGAGCTAAATAGGTAATGGCCATGGCGGCTTTCAATTGCGGCAACGGAAAAACGGAGGCGGCACGCATCTCATCATGGTTTTCAAGGAAGCGAACGAGTTTATCCTGGAAGGTGTTGTCTGCATAAAAATGTTCGTGGATAACACGCACATTGCCTTCCCGTAACCGATCATACAAGCGCTTATCGTATGTGTAGTTAAAGCCAAGTTGTTGAAGTGTCCATTCGAGGTCCCAGTACACTTCGGCCATAAAGCAAAACACTGCATGTTGTTTGCGCACGTTAGCAATAGCTTCTGGCCAGAAGGATTGTGCTTTTCTACCCCATGTCCGTTCAAAAATTTCTGGCAATATGAGCATCGCCATATCGCATCGGACACCATCACATTGGTTTGAAATGCGGATGAGTTCTGAAGTCATTGCAGTTGCCACAGCGGGATTGCTGTAGTCTAGCTGAAGCGTATCTGGCCATCCTGCAAAGAAGGGATCACGACCATAGGCCATGATGTACTCCTTTTTGCCGTTTTTTATTTTTGTGTAAGTATGCGGTGATTGCCTAAGATCATCTTTTGTTCCCTGGATAAAATAGTCTGGATTTTTTTTTACCCACACATGATCAGGCCCCATGTGGTTGGGGACAAAATCAAGCATCATTTTAATGTCTCGTTCTTTCAGTCGTTCACGCAGCCGTTTCAATGCTTCATCGCCACCCAGGTTTGGATGCACATGGTAATCAGCAATGGCAAAACCGGAGCCGCCTATATCTTCATCTTTCAGGTCTGATAACGTGGCTTCGAATTCGTGGCGCCATTCGAGGTTTTCACGCGAAATAGTTCTGGATTTCTCGCCAATTGTCCACACACTTAAAAACCAGATCCAGTCAAAGCCCAGGTCGGCTATCCGGTCTAGCTCATGGTCCGGAATATCATCCAGTGTGGCGGGCCGCCCCAATTCATGGGATAAATCGGTAAGCCATACACGGGTATTGATTTGATAGAGTGAAGGATATTTTGGTTGCTTCATTTTCTATTCATGCGATTCTATTCGCATCTCCCTGATTAATGATAGCTGTACTAATTCCAGTTGACGCTTCAGAATGCATTACCGGAATCTTAGTTTAACAGACTAGGGAAAAATTAACTCCTCTGATGAAAGTTTAGTCAAATTAAAACTTTCATGGGCCCCAAGCAAGGAAATGGCATTTGATTCCTCTTAATCCTTTGGTTGTAAAAATAATTCACCAAGGAATTTTCAGTATGCAACTCAGCGTATTTACGACTGATTATTGCAATTTTCCAATAGTTGATGGGAGCTGATGAATTCTATTTTGTGTGACCTTTATGAGGAGAGCACTGCCTGAAGTGTTTCCATAGATACCGGTTTAACCAGATAATCTTTAACCAATGGGTTTGATTTTGCCCGATTGATATCTTCTGGGGCGATGGAGGAGCTGACCATGTAAATGGTTATAGCTTTGTCCAGTTTATCCGCAATGATTTTGAATTCATCCAGAAACATCCACCCATCAATTACCGGCATATTAATATCCAATAGAATGATATCGGGGAGTTCATCGGCAACGTGAGCATGGTTACTTAAATAGTGCAATGCCACATCACCATTATGAAATTGTTTTAGTTCCTGTGCAAGATTGGCGCGTTCGATTAACCGGGAAGTAATGAACTGGAAAATTTCATCATCGTCAATAAGTGCTATACGTGGATGTTTAGTCATGGGCTAATCGTTAACTTGATTTTTTGAAGTGAATAGTAAATGTGGTGCCGCTATTTTCTTTACTTTCTACAGCGATGGATCCGCCAAGCGCTTCCACCTGATTTTTTACCAGAAATAGCCCAATGCCTCGTGCTTCCGGATGATAGTGAAATGTCTTTCGCATTTTGAAAATCTGGTGACCAAATTTTTCCAGATTAATTCCCAATCCATTATCGGATACTTTGAGCACCACGGAATTTTCCGATTCCCATGAAGAGACATCAATAACTAACGGGGTGTTAGGATTATTATATTTAAGCGCATTGCTCAGCAGGTTGAGCATTATGCTTTCCAGGTAAATAGCAGGAAAGTAGACAAATGGTGCATGATCAAAATTTGATGTTATGGTTGCGGAAAGCTCCATGATTTTTCCGGTAAGCATATTTTTTGCCGTTTTTAGTACATCGGTAAAGGCGATAAACTGGCATTGGATATCATGGTTCTGTTTTATTTTAAGAACTTCGTTTAATTCATTCAGTGAAACCAGGATTGAATTTCCGGTTTGTTTAATCAGCGAAAAATACTCCACTTTTTCAGTTTCGCTGGGCGATTGCTCATACAGGTTAAGCAAGGTAACTACGTTGCCAGCCGGTGACCGAAGGTTGTGGGAAACAATTTGTGTAAATTCTTCCAGTTGATCATTCTTCCGGGTAAGGTCTTCCGTGATATGTTTTAACTGAATATTTTGTTCACGTATTTTTTCTTCAGCCATTTTTCGGGAAGTAATATCTCGGAATTCGGTTACCCTGATTGTTTTGCCCTTGTGGGGAATTTGTTTGCCTT
>CAZCRJ010000061.1:0-9897 GCA_964501015.1 uncultured Roseivirgaceae bacterium
GGTTGTGGATAAGATGATGAGTCACTTGACTATAGGAGCAGAGATACTGCTTCATCCTAATGTTAATGCACTGTTAGGATACAATCATCTGCGGCAGAAAGAAATGCAGGTTGAATCGGGTGGTGGAGGTTCAGGGTTTACGTTTGGAGTAGCAGTCAGAATCAAGGCATTTGATATTTCCATCAGCAACAGTCGGTATGGCGTTGGCAATTCTAACTATACTTTTACGTTAGCCGCCAATCTTCAAAAAATGATATTTAGAAAAAGTATACTATGATGGATGCAACTTATTTAACTCCGCAACAAATTGTTGCAGAACTCGACAAATACATAATCGGACAAAACGATGCCAAGCGAAATGTCGCTATAGCCTTGCGTAACCGCTGGAGACGCATGAGTGTAAAATCTGAAATGCGCAACGAAATTATTCCGAATAACATTCTTATGATTGGCGCTACCGGTGTAGGTAAGACGGAAATAGCCCGCAGGCTTGCCCGCTTAGCCGATGCTCCTTTTGTTAAGGTTGAGGCTTCAAAATTTACAGAGGTTGGCTATGTGGGTCGTGATGTGGAAAGTATGGTTCGTGATCTGGTGGAACAGTCTGTAAACATGGTGAAGGCCAAAAAGAAGGAAGAGGTAAAGGAAAAGGCTTCGCAGATGGTTGAAGATATCATTCTTGATGCGCTGATTCCTCCATTACGATCGCAGGCAGCTCGAACAGGACTTACTACAGTGTCGGAGGCAACAGGGAATGACATGCCTGCCAATGATGTTGAACTGAATGAACGTACCCGATCCTTGTTCCGTGAAAAACTAAAAAATGGTGAACTGGAAGAACGTAGGATTGAGATCAATATAAAACCTTCCGGAAGCGGTAATGTAGGAATGATCGGGGCAGGCATGATGGATGATGTGTCCATGATGAATCTGCAGGAAATGATCAATGGCATGATGCCGAAGAAAGCCAAAAAGCGTAAGGTTACTGTGGCCGAAGCCCGCAGGGTTTTGCTGGAAGAGGAAGCGTCCAAACTGATTGATATGGATGATGTGAAAGAAGAAGCCATACAGCGTGCCGAAAATGCCGGCATTATATTCATAGATGAAATTGATAAGATAGCTTCTGGATCAAACAAAGGAGGTAGCGGACCGGATGTGAGTCGGGAAGGGGTGCAGCGTGATCTTCTACCCATTGTGGAAGGAAGTAGTGTCAATACCAAGCATGGTATTATTCGTACGGATCATGTACTTTTCATTGCAGCCGGAGCTTTTCATGTCAGTAAACCATCGGATCTTATTCCTGAACTTCAGGGTCGCTTTCCAATACGCGTGGAATTGGATAACCTCACCCGTGAAGATTTTGTGCAGATTTTACGTGAACCCAAAAATGCACTAACACGCCAATATCAAGCACTCTTTGAAGCAGAGGATGTTGTGATTGAGTTTACCGATGACGCTATTGAAGAAATTGCCTTGATGGCCTTCACCATCAATAGTGAAGTAGAAAATATAGGTGCAAGAAGGCTACAAACCGTGATGAGTCGGTTGCTGAACGAATTCTTATTTGATGTGCCAGATAAGATTGGGCCCCATGCCCGCATTTCCATTACTGCCGATCTGGTTAGAGAAAGGTTAAGTAGTTTGGCAAAGAACAGAGATTTGAGCGAATACATTCTGTAAATGATCACGCGTGTCTTCCTTATAGTGCTATGTGTTCATTCTGTAGTAGGTGCTGCACAGGAAAGTGTTGACTCGTTAAAAGCCCATTATATCGAGGAATTCCCCGAACGCTTTGCCCTTTGGCCGGTATTGAAGCAGCGTGAATTATCCTTTACTGTAAGGGATAGAGATGGGGATAAAGAACGCATTAACTTTAATCCAAATAATACTTTTTCGCTTGGTGCCGGAGGCATTTTATTTGATTTACTCGTTGAAGTTGCGTTTGCCATTCCCTTAAATGAAAAACGAACAGAAATTTACGGTGAATCAAAAGTACGCGACTTTCAGGCTAATGTATTGGCGAAAAGGTTTGCTTTGGATGCCTATTATCAGAAATACAGCGGCTTTTATATCAATGATAATAATACCATTATTCCTTCCGGCCAGCCTTTTCCACAACGCGCGGACATTAGTACCCGTAACTACGGCATCAATGGAATATATGTTTTAAACCACAGAAAGTTTTCCCTTCGTTCAGCATTCAATTTTTTTGATCGCCAGAAAAAAAGCCGTGGATCAGTAATTGTTGGCGGATTGTTTAACGTCTTTAAAATAAAGGCAGACTCGGCTATTATCCCTGGAACTTCTCGTCCGCAGTTCGGACAGGGAAGTTATTTTGATGGTTTACGTAATACTACCTTCAGTATCGGAGCAGGGTATTCCTATACCTATATCTGGAAGGATTTTTTTGCTAACGCAACAGCATCGATAGGTCCGGCCCAAAATTGGATCAGGTATGAAGAACAAAATGTGGAAAAAACGGAGGGACTCATGAATGCTATTACGTCACTTCGCTTTGGGTTGGGGTATAACAGCAACAGGTATTTCGGGGGTATTTCATACTCTACCCAAACACGGGCAGTAACTTTTGATGATGTCCGGTTTTCCAGTACCAGTTCCATGATCAGAATGGTTGCCGGGTATCGCTTTAAAAAGGTGGGTATTCTTAAAAAAAGGGCAGTAGATTTTATTCCGTCAAGTCTTTAGTGATTGTTTTTCGGAAAATCATAAAACAGAACTTTTCCGGATCCCCACTGTACGTCCTTCCACGAATTAACAGATACCTGGCATGCCACAATACCGCATGTAGAAATATTATCAATGTGACTATTGGTCAGGCGATTGGCAAAATCGGTAAAGCCCGGGTTGTGTCCGTATAGCATAACCTGATCAGCAAAGTCAGGCAGGTTCTGCACAATGGATAACAACTGCTCCTCACTGGCATGATAAATTGCTTTATCCGTTTGGATTCGTTCCATGGGAAAACCTATTGTTTCAGAAATTATGGTACAGGTTGTAAGTGCACGATTGGCAGGACTGGAGATAACAAGGTCAGGGGCCAGATTTTTTTCCTTCAAGCGTTTGCCCATATGGGGGGCATCGCGCAATCCACGATCATTCAATGGTCGGTCAAAATCCGACAGGGTTGCATTATCCCAGCTGGATTTAGCATGGCGTATTAGAATTAGTGTTTTCATGTAAAGTGGTATATTCGCCCCGGTTTATGAAATCAACTAAAGTTAAGAAGTTCCGTAGAAAGATTCGCTATTCGGTGGTCCTCGGATTAGTTCGGTTTACTATTTTTATTTCAAAATTTTTTCCCCGTAAGGTATGGATTTCAGTTTTCGGTTTTCTGGGAGGACTGAGCTACTACTTTGCAACTACTTCTCGTAAACTCACCATAAAGCACCTCACCATTGCATTCGAAAAAGAAAAGACTCCGGAGGAGATTAAAAAATTATCGCGGGAAGTGTTCGTTATGCTGGGGAAAAATGCAGGGGATGTTATCCGTGCCTTTACTACCGTTGATGTAGAGTCCTATAAGAAACTCCGAGTGGTTCACGGTGAAGAATATGCAGAAAGGGCATACGCCAACGGAAAGGGTATTATATTTTTAACAGCACATTGTGGAGCATTTGAGTTTGCTGCAACAGAAATGGCATTGCGCGGGTATAAGCCACTGATTATAGGTACGCCATTGAAAGACCCCAGGCTTTCTGAAATTGTGTGGCGACAGCGAAGTAAACTTGGCGCAGTAGCTATTGAGCGCGGGAAAGAATCGATACGCTTGCTTAAAGCATTAAAGTCAGGAGGTACCATTGGTATACTGATCGATCAGGACACGCGGGTAAAAAGTGTGTTTGTTGATTTTTTCGGTAAACCCTGCGCCACACCCATTGGTGCAACGTTGCTTTCATTGAGAACAGGCGCGCCCATTGTTCCGATTTTCTTTCATATGCGTGATGACAATGTTCAGGAAGTAAATTTTTATCCTGAAGTTGAGATGATCCGGACGGGCAATGAGAAAGAAGAAATCAGGCTTAACACACAAAAATTAAACGATCTCATTGAAGCGGAAATTCGAAAACATCCGGCACAATGGGTATGGATGCACGAACGGTGGAAATCGAAACCGGAGGAAACAGAGGAAAAGGATTAATCAATTATCAGTTTAATCTTTTTTGCCTTAACACGTGTTTTCAACCAACCCTCCAGGCGTTCTAAATCTTTGGTATTGGGTCTTCGGCTAAACTTCATGTAGGCAAGGTAAACGGTATCCTGTTTTAGCGAGTCCATCCGTATCACAAGGTTTTGATTGATACTGAAATCAGTAACAGTAGGGTACAGGGCTTTAAGTTCGGCTGAAAGCTCTGGTGACGTACTGCTGATATATTTGATGCGCATCAATTCTTCTTCCAGTATTTTTATTTTGTCATCCTTCGAGCGAAGATTTTGTTCATTATGCCGGTATAATTCTTCTATTACACCAGTGCGGATATCCCGGCTAATCAATTCCTGGTCAGGATTTGCCACATATCCTTGCAAAACGATTAATTCAGCATCATGCAGGTTATAGTAGGGTAATTGTTTTATTGCGTTTTCGATCAGGTCATCGGAAACGGGCTCACCATAAAGGGATACTTCTATTCGCTGACCCTTAGAATCAAATTTCAAATCCCTGTTAATCACACGCGTATTGTCAAATTGCAGCTCTTGGTTAATAAATTCATAGGCGTTTTTTTCAAACACACTCAAGCGCACGGTCTGGTATGCGAGGTAGGTACTGGGAATTATGGTAACAATTACGAAGAACGCTATCCATCGTTTTACGGTGCGTTCACGCAACTCATTTACAAACTCTTTCTTGGGGTACTTGAGAAACCGAACGATAATGAATGTGGCAAGGCTTATAAATACACTGTTGATAAAATACAGATAAAAAGCCCCCATGAAATAATACATGTTTCCGGTAGCCAAACCATACCCCGCAGTACATAGTGGTGGCATTAAAGCGGTAGCAATAGCAACGCCCGGAATGGCATTGCTCTTTTCTTTTCGCGATCCGGCAACAATACCGGCAAGACCTCCGAAAAAGGCAATTAGCACATCCCAGATGGTAGGATTGGTGCGTGCCAGTAATTCTGATTGTGCAGTGCTTAGCGGACTGATGGCAAAATACAGGGTTGATGTGATCACACTGAAAAGTGTGGCGATCATAAGGTTGTTGAACGCCTTTTTAAGAAGATCCAAATCATTTATAGCGACACCAGTGCCAATACCAAGAATAGGACCCATCAGGGGCGAAATGAGCATGGCGCCAATGATAACGGCAGTTGAATTCACATTTAACCCTATGGAAGCAATTAAAATGGCGAATACGAGAATCCATAGATTTGTACCTTTGAATTCAACACCTTTACGGATATATTCAATCGCTTCCTGTTCATCAGCTTTATCCGTTTCGAGGTTGAACCGGTCACGGATAAACTGAATAAATACTACCATCAGGCGCTTTCCTGCAGACATAGAATACTGATTATATTTGCGTTGGAAGATAGTAAAATCTTGAAATACATAGATGGTTTTATTTATTTCACCCCTTAAGTTGATTGGCATGAAAAGCGTATTGTGGATTTTGGTTATAGGCCTGTTTTCAGCAGATGTACAGGCTCAGTTTAAAAATATTATGGTTGATGAGGGCATCAATGCAAATGGACAGTTTCCGGCTGAGCCCACCATTGCCATAAACTTTAAAAATCCTGCTCTGATGGTTGCAGGTGCTTCTCCTGATAATGTCTATACCTCAAATGATGGGGGAACAACATGGCATAAAGCTACTCTTTCCTCCACTTTTGGAGTGGGGGGTGACCATGAGGTGATTGCTGATTTCTCCGGAAACTTTTATTATTTCCATTCCTCCAATCCCACAGGAGAGAATGGCGCAAAGCCACTTGACCGGCTACTGGTTCAGAAATCAAAAAATGGTGGTGTAAGCTGGGATAAAACCGAATCCATCGTCATTACTCCACCAAAGCAACATGATAAGAAACGAGCCGTGGCAGACCGAAAAGGAAACATCTATGTAACATGGACTCAATTTGATGCCGTTGGAAGTGAAGAAGCAACGTGCAAATCGGTTGTCATGTTCAGTAAATCTTCGGGAGGCTCAAAGTGGACAAAACCAATAAGGTTGTCGCAATTTGAAGGCACGTGTAGAGATGATGATGGTAGCGCACCGCGGGGTGCAGTTCCAGCCGTTACTGTCGATGGAAAAGTATTTGCTGCATGGTCTGGTGAGGGTTACATTTTTTTGGACCGCTCTTTTAATGGAGGCGAAACCTGGCTAACCAACGACATTCCTGTGGTGGAGCATCCCGGTGGGTGGCAGATGACCATTCCTGGAATTAAGAATGGTAATGGCATGCCAAAACTGGCCATGGATCTAACAAAGGGGCAGTATAGCGGAGCTATGTATTTGACATGGGCCGATCAAAGCAGTGGAGAGAAGGATACGGATATCTGGTTCTCACGCTCGTTTAATTTTGGCGATAACTGGACACACCCCATGCGTATTAACGATGATGAGCCTGGATCGCACCAGTTTTTACCGGCTATGACGGTTGATCCTGAAACGGGGCATATTTACATTGTGTTTTACGATCGCAGAAATTATGATGATGAACAAACAGATGTTTATCTCGCCTATTCACTCGATAATGGAAGTAGTTTCAAGAATGTTAAAATCAGTGAACAACCCTTTACTCCCGATGCTGATGTGGTTTTTGGAGAGTATAGTAACATTGCCGCTTACAATGGCATGATCACTCCTATTTGGACGCGCATGGATGAAGGAAAGACGAGCATCTGGATGTCCGTTATAAAACTAGAGGACCTGGAGGGTGCAAAGCCTGAGCCTAAAAAGGGAAAGAAGAAAAAGTAGGAATCAGGCAGTTGTATTTTTTTCAGCGGCTTTATTAATGGCGTTAATAAACGTTTCAGTTGGTTGCGCTCCGGATAATCCAAATTGATTTTCAATGATATAGAAGGGCACTGCGGTAATGCCAAGTTTCTGCATCTGCTGTTGTGCAAAATCAACCTCTGCAAGTCCTTCATTCCCATCCAGTAATTCCTCCACCATTTGCTTGGCTAGTCCGCCTTTTACGGCTACCGAAATAAGATTTTCCCGGTTACTAAGATCGATACCATCCGTAAAGTAAGCGCGCATTAATGCTTCTTTAACAGTACTCTGTTTACCCAGGCTTCGCGCTTTTTGAATAATCCGGTGTGCATCCCGGGTATTGGGCGAAACCTCTTGCTTTGTGAAATCAAAAATTAACCCTTCATCCGCAGCGGTTTGCGTAACATGCTGGGTAATGCGGGTATAGCGTTCTTCATCACCGAATTTTTCAGTTAAATAAGCTCTTTGGTTGAGGCCACTCAAAGGCATTTGTGGATTCAGTTCGAAGGGATGGTATTCCACATCAAAGGAATAGGTTGCAGATAAGGTTTCGAGAGCCTTTTCAAGTCTTCGCTTGCCAATGTAGCACCACGGGCAGACTACATCGGAAACAACGTCAATTTTGATTTTTCTTTCGGGCATACGATTTCTTTAACCTGTTTCAAACAAGTGCATGGGGTGAAATGTTCCTGTACGTAAAATACAGTGCTGATTGGCTTGCTTCCTTGTGAGCACAAGGATTTTTGAACCGATTATGGTACTTTTGTGCCGATTGTTTAGGCAGTATACAATTAACTGAAAATTAACTAACCATGGTAGATACGTTGAAATTTAAAGTAAAAGACATTTCGTTGGCGGAATGGGGAAGAAAAGAAATCAAATTGGCCGAGGCTGAAATGCCAGGTTTAATGGCAATACGTGAAGAGTACGGTTCTCAAAAGCCACTTAAAGGTGCGCGCATAGCAGGTTGCCTTCACATGACTATCCAAACCGCAGTATTAATTGAAACATTGCTTGAATTGGGAGCTGATGTATCCTGGTCAAGCTGTAATATTTTTTCTACGCAGGATCATGCGGCCGCGGCCATTGCTGCTGCTGGCATACCCGTATTTGCATGGAAGGGCATGAATGAGGAGGAATTTGATTGGTGTATTGAGCAGACACTATTTGCTTTCCCTGATGGTAAGCCATTGAATATGATTTTGGATGATGGGGGTGACCTAACCAATATGGTATTGGATCGTTTCCCAGAATTGGTAGCCGGAATTAAGGGGATTTCTGAAGAAACAACAACCGGTGTTCATCGCCTGATCGAACGATATAATATGGTTAAATTGCATTTGCCTGCCTTTAATATTCACGACTCCGTTACCAAATCAAAATTTGATAACAAATACGGCTGTAAAGAGTCGTTGGTGGATGCCATTCGCAGAGCCACAGATGTAATGATGGCCGGAAAGGTTGCTGTTGTTGCCGGGTATGGAGATGTTGGAAAGGGTTCTGCTGCTTCCCTGCGTGGAGCCGGAGCACGTGTAATCGTTACAGAGATTGATCCCATCTGTGCATTGCAGGCTGCCATGGATGGGTATGCTGTGAAGCGTATGGATGATGCTGTGAAGGAAGCGGATATTGTGGTTACGGCCACAGGAAATTTTGGAATCGTAAAGGATCGTCATTTCCTTTCCATGAAGGATAAAGCCATTGTATGTAACATTGGTCATTTTGATAATGAGATTGATGTTGCCTGGCTGAAATCCAATGCCAGCAGGGATGAGATTAAACCCCAGGTGGATTTGTATACCCTGAAGAATGGCAATCAGATTTTGCTGCTCGCAGAAGGACGGTTGGTAAACCTGGGTTGCGCCACAGGGCATCCTTCGTTTGTTATGTCAAACTCATTTGCGAACCAGACGCTGGCACAAATTGAGTTGTGGAATAATACAGGCAAATACGAAAACATGGTGTATATGCTGCCGAAGCACCTGGATGAAAAAGTAGCCATGCTTCACCTGAAGAAAATTGGGGTTGAACTAGAAACACTTTCTCAGGATCAGGCCAAATACATTGGTGTTGAAGTAAGCGGTCCATTCAAGCCAGAGTATTACCGTTATTGATTTTAGATTGAATTAATAAAAGCCCCGTTTTGGATTGCCTGACGGGGCTTTTTTATTTTCCTGGTGCTATTTTAGCATGGTCTTTGTAACAGGTAAGTATATTTGACTGGTTATGAAAAAAACTTTTCACCTTATTATCCTCCTTACTGTGCTTGTGCTCATAAGCATGAAGTCCGGGCAACAGGAAATAACCCTCGAATGTGTAAAACGTCATCACGCTACCAGCAGTTGCCATTACAACTTCCTGATTGACGGGGAGAAATACCGGTATATTGATACTGGCTGTAAGGCAAAAAAGGATGATATTCTGAAGAGGGCAAGAGCCGGAAAACTGGCGTTGGCAAAAGATTGGAAAATTGAGTGCCCTGTCAAAAAGCCGAAGTAACCATTACTCAATTCCCGTCCATTTTTACATACCAAGAGATAGTGTGGTAGTTTGTTTTACGGCAGGCATTTACTGAGTTCGTTTGCTTGGTCATTAATAAGGCATGCGTGCCCTGCGATCAAACCAGGGCTTAAGTATAACCCGATCAAGAATCAAAAAACCAAGAGCAATATTGAGCATGATGATAGTGTTCATAATCAGCTTGCCATTAAAAGAAATTGATGGCAGTGGCTGTTTAATATATTGATTTTCGATAACCAGTTTATTCAGGTCAACGGTACTGGTACCATCAAAAATTCCGGCCGCCAATAAAAAGGAGCCTATGCCAATGGCAATCAGTACCCCAAGCAATAAGAGAATCCCATTTCTTGGTGTAAGTCCGCTTCGAACAGGATACTGATCGAGGTGCCCCATTTCCCGTTGCGTAAAATTTTTAGGAGGGT
>CAZCRJ010000062.1:0-2377 GCA_964501015.1 uncultured Roseivirgaceae bacterium
AACCGTATCCGGAAGTTCTTCGGTTTTAAGACGTTCAAATAATTGTTTTAAATTTCTGAATTCCTTTCTTACCTGGTCAGCGTTTTCAGTAAAGGTTGCCATTCCCATTAATCCGATTATTCTGATATTCTTCATTATTTTAACTGAATCATCCGTAAATAGCTGGAAAATCTCCGATGCTGAAAATCCAAATTTTGTTTCTTCTTCAGCAATATGGACTTGTAACAGGCAATTAATGATCCTTCCTGCTTTTTGCCCTTGTTTGTTTATTTCCATCAATACTTTCAGGCTGTCAACGGAATGAATCAAGTGCACAAACGGAGCGATATACTTAACCTTATTTGTTTGCAAGTGCCCGATCATATGCCATCGAATGTCTTTTGGTAATCCCTCAGCTTTCATGGCCAATTCCTGTGCTTTGTTTTCACCAAAATCCCGCTGTCCGGCTTCATAAGCCTTCTGTATCATATCAGCAGGTTTTGTCTTACTTACGGCTACCAGCGTACAATAGCCTGGCAGATTTTGCCGTATTGCCAATATATTTTTTTCAATATCCATTCTGTACTTTTACAAACCCTCTGGCAAAATTAAACTTTACAACCGATATGGCTATACTTGGCACATTGCTTAAAAAGGGAATACGGTTGCGGGAGATGTTGGAGCAGGAATATACTGAACCATTCGATCTACAGAAGAAGGAGCTCAAGGACCTGCTGATTGCCGCCAATCAAACGGAATTTGGTAAGCATTATAAATTTTCTGATTTACTGAAATCATTCCGCAAAGGAGATAAGAATTTTTATTCAGCTTTTAAAAACCAGGTGCCCATTCATTCCTATAATAAAATTTATAATGAATGGTGGAAGCTTTCACTGAAGGGAGTTAAAAATATTTGCTGGCCGGGGCGTGTAAAATATTTTGCCCTGAGTTCAGGTACCTCCGAATCCTCGTCAAAGCATATCCCTGTCACGAAAGACATGACAAAGGCTATTCAGCGAACTAGTATCCGGCAGATTCTGTCACTGTCCAAATATGATTTACCATCTGATTTTTTTACCACTGGTGTTTTGATGCTGGGGGGCAGTACTCATTTAAATCGGGTAGGAAATTATTTTGTTGGTGATCTAAGTGGTATCCAGGCAGCAAAAATTCCATTCTGGTTTCAGCATTTTTACAAGCCAGGAAAGGGTATTGCTGAAACGCGGGATTGGGATGCTAAACTTGAAAAAATTACACGGAACGCAAAAGACTGGGATATTGGAATTATTGTTGGGGTTCCTGCATGGCTACAGATACTAATGGAACGCATTCTGGAGCATTACCAAGTCAGCAACATACACGAAATATGGCCAAACCTGAAAGTATATGTGCATGGTGGTGTATCGTTAGATCCGTACCGTAAGGGATTTGAAAAATTATTAGGCAAACCCATACATTACATTGAAACCTACCTTGCATCAGAAGGATTTATTGCCTTTCAGGCATATCCAAACAGACGTTCGATGCGAATCGTATTGAACAATGGTATTTTCTATGAATTTGTACCTTTTGAAGATCAAAACTTTGATGCGGAGGGGGAAATTAAGCCGGATGCCAAGACCTTGATGATTGATGAAGTGGAGCAAGGAAAGGAATATGCCTTGTTACTTTCCAGTTGTGCTGGTGCATGGCGGTACCTGATTGGTGATGTTATAAAATTTGTTTCGCTGGAAGAATTGGAAATTGTAATCACTGGGCGCACAAAACATTTCCTCAGTCTCTGCGGAGAGCATTTATCGGTAGATAATATGAACAAGGCCATAGAATTGGTATCGAATGATATGAACATTGATGTTCCGGAGTTTACCGTTGCAGGAATTCCTCACGGGACATTATTCGCACACCATTGGTTTATTGGTACAGATGATTCTGTAGATAAAGAGATTTTCAGAGAAAAGCTGGATAGTCATCTGAAAGTGTTAAATGACGATTATGCAGTAGAACGAAGTGCAGCGCTTCGGGATGTTTATGTTGATGTACTACCCCTACACGTGTTTTATGATTGGATGAAATCCAAAGGGAAAATTGGTGGCCAGAATAAATTTCCGCGTGTGATAAAGAACCACCAGCTAGAGGAATGGACATCTTTTGTAGAGCGACAGATCAATGGAAATCGTTCTTAAGGGTATTATAGCAGGCCTAACACTTGCACTGTTAATTGGTCCTGTATTTTTTACACTGATTCAAACGAGTATTGAACGAGGGTTTTCCAGTGGCGTATGGGTTGCAGCGGGTATCTCATTATGCGATGCTGTATACATTACTCTGGCATACCTGGGGCTCTCCCAGTTTCTAAGGAATGGAACCGCTACACTGTATATGGCCTATTTCGGAGGGT
>CAZCRJ010000062.1:2400-9895 GCA_964501015.1 uncultured Roseivirgaceae bacterium
GCCCACAACATTGGTGGCTACTACCTTTTTATAAAAAACCGCAGAACACTCCGCTATCAAACAATACGCGTAAAATCATATAGTCCGCTATTGTTGATGACCAAAGGCTTCGTTATTAACGGACTAAGTCCTATGGTGTTGATATTCTGGTTGGGAATGGTAAGCCTTGCCACCACCGACTTTGGGTATATAAGTACTTCCAGCGTTGTAATCTTTTTTGGCACCATTGTCGGTACAGTATTCCTTACTGATTTACTGAAAGCGAAGCTTGCGGATAAACTCAGAAAAGTACTAACCCCACAGTTTATTCGGATTATGAATATTCTGCTCGGCTTGGTAATGGTATTGTTTGGCGGAAGACTTTTATTCTTTGCCGATAAATTTTCTTTCAATTAGTCCTGAAGAACGTTATTGATAAAGGTTGATTTAAGCAGCAGCCATAGCAGGAAAAAAATAATTCCCCACATCAGGTAATGCATGTAGTAATCGGCTGTATCCTTGAAGCGCGTTTCCTTTATTTCTGCTTTTTCCAATTGGTCGATGCGATCAAAAACCCGCACTAATGCCTCCGTATCACTTACCCGGTAAAATTCGCCTCCACCAATTTCAGCAATCTTGCGCATGGTTGTTTCATCAACAGTATTTTCGATCATATTTGGGCGGCCAAAAAAATCTTTGCCGTACGGAACCATACCTTCTTTCCCTACCACAATAGTGTAGATTTTTATGCCGTATGCAGAAGCCAGTTCAGCCGCGGTTATTGGGTCAATATTTCCAGCGGTATTATCGCCATCACTCAATAGAATACATACTTTTGATTTTGACTCCGATTCGCTCATCCGGTTAATCACTACACCTAATGCACTTCCAATAGCAGTACCCCGGTTTTCGATCATTGAGAAATCTATTTCGCGGATATAGGATTTTAACAAATCATAATCAGACGTTAACGGTGCCAGCGAAAAGGCGTCTCCTGAAAACACTACCAATCCTATCCGGTCCTGTAACCTTCCGTTGATAAAGTCTGTGGCAACAGTTTTCGCAGCTTCCAAACGATTGGGTTCAAAATCTGAAATCTGCATGGATTGTGAAATGTCTACGGCCAGCATGATATCGATTCCTTCCGTCCACTGCTCAACTTTTTCATTTGTTTTTTGCGGACGCGCAAGAGCAGTAAGCAAAAGGGCAAGTACCATCATCATTATGAAATCCGGTAAAAAACGAATTAAGTTAAGGGCTGATGTTCGCAAATCTTTTTGTGTGAGGGCGACCGGTAATTTCTGGTTAAACCTTTTTCGCCATAACCACCGGATCATAAAAAGGACGGGAATTGCCGCAATAGCGTAGAGAAACACTGGTTTTTCCCAGGTAAAGGATTGTAAGGTGGAGGGACTAAACCACTCTACAGAAAACCAGTGTGATGTTTCCGTTACTTCCTTATCCATGCGTTACCTCCTCAATAATTTTAGTAAAGCGATCATGAGCAATTTGATGAAGGTGCTCCAAGGGCTTTGTAACAGATGTATTGCTGCCATAAATTGCCTGATCCAATAGGCGCAGGCTTTTACCTAATTGTTCATCATGTTCCAATGCAATGATTTCGCGGGTGGTAAGTTTAGAATAGGGCTTTCGTTCTAAGTTTTCCAGGTAATGCTTCCAAAGAAACACTGCCTTTTCTGTTTTGTCAGCAGTGAAATGTTCACTTATCTGTTTAACGAGTAAAGCATAAGATGCCAGGAATTCTGCATTTCTTTTTTTAAGCTTTTTTAGCGTAAAATACTTTCGAATCCGCTTACCAAATGCCAGCCATACAACCAGTGCCAGTATACTAAGAGAAACGACTGCAATCAGCACAATGGGATAATTGAACAAATAGGCAACACGTTGGTACACCGTATTTGTCAGTAAGGGCAGATCCTTAGCCTCTATTGAATCTGGTACTGGCCCCTGTATCATGGATTTCAGAAAGATGCTATCGCGTGGAGAAAGGTATTGTGTACAATCACTGGCCTGGATGACATACACCGGCAACGCCAGATATTGGATATCGGCAATATCGAACGTCATCAAACTGTAAACCGTACTATCATAACTTTCTCCCTGGCTGGTTTCCGTAGGGAAATAAATTCGCTTTTGAAATTCAAAGGGATCAAAACTATAGGTTGTATCTGGAAATAAAGTGGTTAACGCACTGGGGTACCGGGCTGTAAGGTAATACTCAATTCTGTCGCCTAGTCGTACACTATCCTGAAGGAATCCAGATCGAATGATGATGTTTTGTGCCTCAGTTTGAAAGGCACAAAAGAGTAGCAATAAAAACGAGAAATTTCTGAACTTCAGCAACATCGTGGCCTCTTCCTCTTAAGTTGTTTTCACTGACCGGTTTCGTACTTTAAATAAACGAAGCAATTTAGGCACAAAGTCTTCATCAGTGTCAAGTGATAAGAAGTTGATCTGATGTTTTTTTGAAAAGGAGTTGATGGACGCTTTACGATCGTCAAGCCGGTGACTTATTTTCTGACGAAAATCTCCAAAGGATGTATTGATCCATAATGTTTTTCCCGATTCCTTATCAACAACTGGTACAATCCCTAATTTCGGTAAACGCGTTTCCCGTTTATCACTGATATGAATAACCACCAGGTCGTGTCTGCGGGCCAGTGCTTTCAGGTTATGTTCATAATGCTCATCTATAAAATCAGAAATCAAAATGATTACACTTCTCCGCTTAATCGTGTTCAGTGCAAACGCCATGGCCCGGCTAAGGTTTGTTGATTTGGATTTTGGCTTAAGATTGGTGATGCCATGGATGATCTGGTATGCCTGTGAATTTCCTTTGGCAGGGCGGATGTAAAGTTCGCGCTGATCGGAATAACAAATCAACCCGACATGGCTTGATTCTTTAACCGCAGAGAGGGCCAGAACACCACAGATCTCCTTTCCAATATCAACTTTTGTTTTGGTTTCAGCGCCAATTTCCTGTGATGCACTTACATCCAGGATAAAAAACACAGTTTGCTCTTTTTCTTCACGGAATGTCTTAACAAAGGTTCCGTGTCCTTTGGCAGATACATTCCAGTCTATGGATCGAATATCATCCCCATACTGATAGGGGCGCACATCGTCAAATTCCAGTCCACTTCCCTTAAAAACGGAACGGAAATCTCCCTGCATCTGACTGTTAATGGCTTTGCGTATCTGTATTTCGTATTTCCGTAACTTTTTAATCAGCGCGTTCACGTATTCCTTAGATTTGGAGCGTTTTTTGAATTTCAAAAATAGGCAAATGTGAGTACTTTGCCTGCGTACATTCAAGATGAGGTAATAATTAGCTATAAGAGGAAGATGAGCCGTATTTTAGTTAGTATTTTCGTTTTATTGGTCATAACAGGGTGCAAGCAAGATAAACTGCCCGTTGGTGTGCTTTCCGAGCCGGAAATGATAAATGTGCTCATCCAGCTGTATGTGGCTGAAGAAAAGCTATCGAAAGTGGCCGTTCCATATGATTCATCGACTAAACTGGTTCCTTATTTCCGGGCTAAAGTGTTTGAAAACACGGGTGTTCCAGATTCCATCTACAAGAAATCCATGGAATATTATATGGCCAACCCCAAGCGACTGGAATTCATATACACCGCTTTGGTTGATTCCCTTAGCCTGAAGGAGCAGAGTAAGCCGAATGAAGGTACACCATGATCTATCCTGGTGATGTTGAAATCAAGCTTGGGTTTGATGTGATCCGGCAGCGGCTCAACTCCCATTGCCTTTCAACCCTGGGAACGGAATTGATTGATCAGCTTGTTTTTCTAAACAATACAACTGCTATCCGGACGCTGGTACAGCAGACGCATGAATTCAAACAGATTTTTTTACGAGGCGATACATTCCCTTCTGCGCAATATTTTGATCCATCCTCAGCCTTTAGTAAAGCCTCCATAGAGGGAAGCTACCTTGAGGAAACAGATTTTCTCAGGATTGCATATTCCATACAAACGATACTTTCCTGCCGTGATTACCTGCTTAAAAACCATGAAACATGTCCTGAACTCGTTCGCTTAGCCGGACCTGTTAAATTATCGGGTGCAGTAGCGAACAGGATACTTTCCATTATTGATGATACGGCATCCATTAAAGATTCAGCCAGTGCAGAACTAGGTCGAATACGAAAAAAATTACGTGATGAACAGGGGCGCCTGCGAAAATTAATTGACCAGGTATACCGGTATGCGATAGGGCAGCATTGGGTACCCGAAGGCGCTTTACCAACTATCCGAGGTGGGCGATTGGTGATACCCATAGTAGCAGAGCATAAGCGCAAACTAAAAGGATTCATTTTGGATGAATCGGCTACCGGTCAAACAGTTTTTATGGAGCCTGCCGAAGTGTTGGAAGCCAATAATGAAATTCGGGATCTGGAACATGCTGAAAAGAGGGAAGTCATAAAAATTTTGCTTCACCTTACCGATGTATTACGAAAGGAACTTCCTGAACTGCACGAGGCATATAAATTTTTAGCAAAGATGGATTTTACCCGTGCCAAGGCAAAACTCGCTCTTGAATTGGAAGCCGATATGCCAATCATATCAGATAAACCAGCGTTACGTTGGATGAACGCCATGCACCCGCTGCTACACCTAACGCTGAAAGGCAAACGTGACCTGATACCATTAAACATAGATCTAAGTGAAACAGACAGGATGCTGCTGGTCTCCGGTCCAAATGCAGGGGGAAAGTCCGTATGTCTGAAAACTGTTGGCTTATTGCAGTATATGCTGCAATGTGGCTTGCTTATTCCAGTCTCACCTGATTCAACCTGTGGGATATTCGATCATCTGTTTATTGACATTGGTGATCAACAATCGCTGGAGAATGATTTAAGCACCTATAGCAGTCATTTGAAGAACCTCGCCTATTTCATTAAGCTGGGAGATCAAAGGACGCTTGTACTCATGGATGAATTGGGCTCAGGTACGGATCCCAATTTTGGAGGTGCCATCGCCCAGGCAGTATTGCATTCGTTACTGAAAAACAAAGTATGGGGTGTTGCGACTACTCACTATTACAACTTAAAAGTATTTGCTGATCAGCAATTGGGTATTCGGAATGCCGCAATGCGGTTCGATGAAGAAAAGATGATGCCCTTATACGTTTTGGATATAGGAAAGCCCGGCAGTTCGTTTGCATTGGAAATTGCCAGGAAAACAGGAGTCCCCCAGGAGACTCTTATGGAAGCACAAGAACTGGCAGGCAGTGAGCTTGTGGGATTGGAAAAACTGGTGCGTAGCCTGGAGAAAGAACGCAACATGGTGACGGAGAAGGCTGCTATTCTTGAACAACAAGAAACCGAATTAAAATCGCTCCTTCAAAGATATGAACACCTGACGGGGGATCTAGAATCTCGGAAAAAACAAATATTGGACAAGGCCAAGGAAGACGCAAAGCAGTTGTTGCTGCAGACGAACCGGGAGATCGAAAAGACGATCCGGCATATCCGCGAGAACCAGGCACAAAAGAGCGAGACCATGAAAGTCAGGAAGAGCCTGGAGGAGTTGACAAAAAAAGTCCAAGCCCCATCAGCCAAACGTATTCCTGGTTTACTAACAGAACCAATCAAACCTGGAGACCGGGTAAGAATAATCGGGCAGGAGGGAAGTGGCATTGTGCTTTCCGTGAAAGGGAAATCGGCCATGGTGCAGTTGGGTGAACTGAAGTCAAAAGTGGAGATCAATAAACTTGAACGTGCTGATGCACATCAGGTAATGGATGTTGTGCGGTCCTCTCGTACCTCCGGACTAAGCTTGCTTGATAAGCGTGCAGGCTATTCCAGTACATTGGATGTACGGGGTAAGCGCGTGGAAGAAGTGGGCCCCTTGCTAGATCAATTTTTGGATACGTCTGTTTTATTGGGACAAGGAGAGATCAAAATTCTTCATGGAAAAGGAGAGGGTGTGTTGCGGACCGTAATTCGTGACCAGCTTAAACACTATAAAAATGTTGCATCAATTGCAAATGAACATGTGGAACGCGGTGGTGATGGAATTACAGTTGTAATTTTAAAATAAAAAAGGCCTCATTCGAGGCCTTTCAATTAGTACGTGTTCCTTATCAATTTAACACAAAAGTCCATTTTCCATTTACTTGTTCAGTACGCCCTCCTGCATAATTACAGGAGGTACAGGTGAGATCACTAATTGTTAACTGACCGTTGCTACTGATCGCATAAATCATAGGTACACCATCATTACGGAGAAGCGATCCCGTTTCAACATTAACAAATTGCCAGGTTCCGCTGGCATCCCATGGGCTTGGCGTTGGCCGGGTTCCACTAACGGAATAATTATAAGGGCCATTGGGAGTGGAAGTATTAAAGGTTCCTGTTATGGTTAATTTAAAATTTGTAAATTCTGCCGTCCGGTTATTACCGTCAAGTGATGCACTTACAATATTCCACGTTTTAGAAAGCTTACCCAATTCAATTTCCTGGGCCGTCTTTTGAGGATCATCACCACCACAATTAGAAAAGAAAACCAGTGCGCTCGCTACAATCGCCAGGGATACTATGCGTGTCAACATTTTCATTCGTTCGGTTTTTAATTAGGCCACTAAAATCGCATTTAAACGTCAGAAAATCAAACCAAAATGATTTTAATCCATTAAACACCATGGTATTTTGCCGCTGTGGGTAACTATTTTGCGCCCTGTGCAACAACTTGTTTTAATTGCATAAGGTCTACTTTGTGTGAAATCTCCGGATATTCTTCCGATTGGTTGGAGGCGATAATAATTAATCTGCCTTTTCCCAACTGTGTCAGCATATCGTGATACCAGGTAAAAGCTTGTCGGTCCAGGTTTGTTCCGGGTTCATCCAAAAAAAGTACAGGAGTTTCCGTATAAAAAGCAAGCCCAAGTTTAACACGTTGTTTCATACCAGAAGAAAAATTCGATATGAATTTATTTTGGGCTTCCATAAGATACATACCCTCTATAACAGACTCGGGTGAATGCCCATCTTTAATAGGCTTGGTTTTAAAATGGAAATCAACCTGTTCCGCTAACGTAAATTCATCAATTAGATCCATATACGGTGTAGCAATTGAAATTTCCCGATAAATCTTTTCTTCAGGAAGGGTAACACCATCACGAATATACCGGATGTTTCCGGAACTCGGAGGCATTTGTCCCCACAGTACATGAAGCAGAGTAGATTTACCCGAACCATTAGGTCCGGTAATAGCGTAAATGGTTTTCGATTGAAAGTCAAAGGTGAAGTCTTTGAAAATCCATTCCCGGTTAAACCGTTTACTCAGAGCTTCGGCTTTAATATTCAGGCTATTCATGCTGTATACCCTTTGCAAACAAATTTTATGTGAACAGGTGGAAAGTATAAATGAGGAATCAATCCCCTAAACCATACCCCTTAATTACACCACGTTCAGAACTTTTAATAAAGTGAAGGATGTAATCACGCTCTTCGCTTTGCGGGATTGTTTGTTCT
>CAZCRJ010000063.1:0-9819 GCA_964501015.1 uncultured Roseivirgaceae bacterium
GCTATTTCCAGACTGCTGATTACTTCAATGAACTCTCCGGCAAATTGGCCGAGTATAATACCGGTAATGATGCAAATAGCTACCCAGAGTGAGAGATACCGGTCAAAAAAGCTTATTGATTTTTTTTGCGTTGTCATAGAGAAGTTGATTCAATTAAAGAATAAGGTTAAAAAAATATCCTGAGAACACGATACAGGCCGATACCACACCAAAGAAGATGAATAGTAACTTGGTGGACATCACTTTTTTCAACAGTGTGCCTTCCGGTATGGACAATCCAACCACGGCCATCATAAAAGCAAGTGAAGTACCGATCGGAATACCTTTCGCCACAAATACCTGGATAACTGGAACAATGCCTGCAGCATTGGCATACATGGGCACGCCTAGAATAACAGCTAAGGGTACAGCATACCAGGTATCGTTACCGATGTATTGTTCAAAAAATCCTTCCGGCACAAAGCCGTGCATGCCCGCACCAATCGCGATACCAATCAACACATATAAGACTACACTCTTAACAATACCATATGCTTCTTTCGTAATGGCAGGCAGGCGTTGAATGAAGGTTGATTCTTCTGTTTCAAATACTTCGTGTTCAACTTCAGCTTGTTCCCAGATTTTACGAACCCAATCCGTGAGCAAGGGTTCAATCTTCATCCGGTTTAGAATGGCACCACTAACCACGCCCAACATTATGCCACTGGCAGCGTAGATCAAAGTTGTCTTCAATCCGAACATGCCCAGGAAAATAGCCAGTGCAACTTCATTGACTAGCGGTGAGGTGATCAGGAAGGCAAAGGTAACTCCTAAAGGAATTCCACCTTTTACAAATCCAATGAATAGGGGTACAGACGAACAAGAACAGAAAGGTGTTATTGCTCCAAAAAGAGAAGCCATCAAATACTCAGCTCCATATAACTTATTGCGCGAAAGAAAATTGCGAACCCGGTCGATGGGAAAATACGAATTAACAATACCCATCAGAAACGTAATCAGAAAAAGAAGGATCAGGATCTTAAAGGTATCGTAAACAAAGAAATTTATAGAAGCTCCCAAACGACTTTGGGAAGAAATATCCAGAACCTCGTAAATAAGCCAGTCAGCAAGATGTTGAAGCCAGTCGAACATAGTCAACACAGTTTTTGAATTTTGTTAACATTAAGTTTATGCCTGTTGTAATAGGGCTTTAACCTCATCCGGCATAGGTATTCTGCCTTTTATTTTTACCTCCTCATCAATAACCAGCACTGGAGTAGTCATGACGTTATACTCCATTATTTTTTGAATGTCTTCTACTTTTTCAACGGTTGCTTCGATGTCTAACTCACTCACTGCTTGCCATACAAGCGCTTCCATTTTCTTACACTTGGCGCAGCCGGCTCCAAGAATTTTTATGTGTTTCATAGCTGTTTAATTTCTGTTTATTAATTTATCGTAATTCGTAGATATACGAACATAGTGTGAAAAAAATTTTAATCAAAAAAACCAATTAGTAGCCCCTTAGCCAGGTTCCAGTTTTCCCGATCAATGCAGTATTTGGTCTTAGGAACTGTTATTTCGCCTTTGATAAGACCTGCTTCTTTTAACACTTTCAAGTGCTGGGAAAGGGTACTATTGGCTATTGGAAGCTCTTCCGCCATATCTCCATGGAAACAACAGGCCTGGCGTGAAAGAATCTGCAAAATGGCAATCCGAACAGGATTTGCCAGTGCATTGCTGAAACGGGCTATTAATACCTGTTTTTCGGTGTAGTTGACTTTAGTGGTGATCATATTTCTTATTTCGTTCGTAAATATACGAACAAATAGAATACAAGAATGATCAGTGTTATCTGACTTTTGTTAGGTATAAGGAATTGGCAAATTAGCTTCTTTTAAAAATTGTCAATTGCCGAAAATTGCAATTCAGAATGACAGACCAGCGTTGGATACCCAAAGACACGCAAAGTAGATTAACCCATTACCTTGTATATTTCGGATTGAACGTAAATTGGTAAAGTAACATGGCGAAAGGAAAACGTAAAAGTAAAGAGGATCCTGTGTTGATTCAGCGGGCCTTGGAAGAAGAACATCGTATTCGTAAGGCATTTAAGGATAAGGACTGGGCGGAAATCAAAGGCGCCAACAGTTGGATGATATTCAAGGTGATGAGTGAATTCGTGGAGGGCATGGAGAAACTTGCCAAGATTGGCCCGTGTGTTTCCATTTTTGGATCGGCACGAACCAAGCCTGCTCACGCGTACTATAAAACTGCTGAGGATATAGCCTATAAACTTGTTCAACATGGGTATGGTGTTATTACCGGTGGCGGGCCAGGTATTATGGAAGCCGGAAATAAAGGCGCGCATCGCGCTGGAGGAAAGTCGGTAGGGTTGAATATTTTTTTACCGTTCGAACAGAAAGGAAACATTTATATCGATCCCGATAAACTCATCACCTTCGATTATTTCTTTGTGCGCAAGGTAATGTTTGTTAAATATTCACAGGGCTTTATAGTAATGCCGGGGGGATTCGGGACACTGGATGAATTAACCGAAGCGTTAACGCTTATTCAAACCAAAAAGATTGGTAGATTCCCCATTGTAATGGTTGGAAAAAAATTCTGGACTGGCTGGCTGAAGTGGGTAAAAGATGTATTACTTGAAGACGGCATGATCAGTGAAGAAGATCTTGAATTATTTAGTATTGTTGATACACCAGAAGAAGCAGTGAAGGTAATCGATGACTTCTATTCCAGGTACTTGCTTGCGCCAAACTTTTAATGAGTTACTTGTTTAGTGTAGTTCACTTCGTCTTGTTAACAGAGAATTCGTAATGATCAGTCATGGTTGAGAAATATATTCCTCTTAGTATATCACTACTATCGCTTATTGTAGTGCTGGTTTTTGTTCAGTACTCAAATAAGCAAACAAAGCGCCTGCTTGCGGAATATGAGGAAAACGCAAGAGCACAACAGGGCATGATTGCCCCGGGCGACTGGAAAGACGGAACTCCAATTGCCTACCCGGCAATCTCTTATGATTTACCCAAAAACCTGAATTTCGCTGGCGAACCCGTACCCTTTCATATTCCTGATGTGTACGAGCGACTTGATAGGGAACTGCAAATCAATGTGTACTTGCACAGCAGCACCATCTTTTTAATGAAGCGTGCCAACCGTTGGCTTCCGCAAATGCAGGAAATTCTTCGCAAGCATAATATTCCGGATGATTTCAAATACCTGCCCCTGATTGAATCAGGATTACTCAATGACATTTCTCCAAAGGATGCCGTTGGCTATTGGCAAATTTTGAAAACCTCTGGTCGCGAATTAGGCCTTGAAGTTGACAAGGAAGTAGATGAACGCTATGATCCGCTAAAAGCAACTGAAGCTGCCTGTAAGTATTTGAATAATGCCTATAAAAAATTCGGAAACTGGACACTCGTGGCAGCCTCCTATAATCGTGGCATAGCGGGTGTTGGTCGTGCGTTGGACAATCAGGAGGTTGATAACTTCTATGATCTGCACCTGGTGGATGAAACGGCACGGTATGTATTTCGGATCATTGCGATTAAAGAAATAGTAGAAAACCCCGCGAAGTATGGATTTAATGTAAATCCCAAACATTTGTATCAGCAAGAACAAATTCGTTATGTTGAAGTGAAGGAAACCATACCCGACCTCATTAAATTTTCAAAAGCACAAGGAGTCAATTATAAGTTGTTGAAGCGCCACAACCCGTGGCTCAGAGATGATAGGTTAACGGTAAAGGGAAAAAAGGTTTACCAGATTGCACTTCCGGTATCTAATTAAATTTTAGTTACATGCGTCCCTACATCCTTACCGAATCAAACTGGAAATACATCAAGGATGCTTCTTTTGACGTAGCTGTACTTCCGTGGGGTGCTTGTGAAGCACATAATTATCATTTGCCCTATGCTACTGACATCATTGAATCCGAACACATAGCGGCTGAAGCAGCACGTCTGGCTTGGGAGCAAGGTGCAAAAGTGATTGTATTACCTTCAATTCCGTTTGGCGTAAACACCGGTCAGTTTGATGTGAAGTTGGATATCAATATGAATCCGTCAACGCAACTTGCTGTATTACGTGATATAATAGAAATGCTGAACCGGCATGGCATTCACAAACTTATTATCCTGAATAGCCATGGCGGAAACGATTTCAAGTCTATGCTTCGTGAACTCGGACTACAGTTTCAAAGCATGTTTCTGACAACGTGCAACTGGTATCAGGCCATTGATCAAAAACAATTCTTTGAGCATAAAGACGACCATGCGGGTGAAATGGAGACGAGTCTGTTGTTGTATTTGCGTCCTGATTTAGTGTTACCGCTTTCTGAAGCTGGTGATGGCGCAGCAAAGAAATTCAGCTTTACAGCTATGCGCGAGGGTTGGGCATGGGCTGAACGCAAGTGGACTCAGGTTACAACATCAACCGGAGTTGGCGATCCCCGAAAAGCATCACGTGAAAAAGGTGAGCAGTATTTTAAGGCAGTAACGGAGAAGGTGGCGCATTTCATTTCATCGGTAGCGAAAACAAAACCGGAAGATTTTTACGAAGATTAGTCCTTCCCTTAGACCTCCAAGGTCTTTAAGACCTTGGAGGTCTAAGAAGAACTTGGAGGCCTAAAGAAGCGTTAAAATTCGTTCTCCCTCAATCGTCAGGTAGGACCTCATCGCATCAGCCGTAAGGCAGGAATGAACCGGCAACACGCCAAGCCAATCACCAACCTTTATTTTTTCGGTATTACTTATATCCGCATGGATGATTCCATGTTCCTGTGACACAGATTTAATATACATGCCCGTATCTTCCGCGCTCCAACCACTGTTTGATAATCGCACCACCTGGCCAAAGGATATCGCACCATCAGACAATTCAAGATAATCTTTCGAAAAATGAACAGCTCCTCCATGCACAACAATTTCATTTCGTTCTGGATACATAGCTACAACGGGGCAAGCCATGGCTACAGCAATCTGATCCACTGTGCAAGAGCCGATGACCACTTGCGTGAAATCATAAAACACAAAATTACCCGGTCTTATTTCATCAATCTCTGTGAATGTTTCAATCACGCTGCACGTGGGTGTGTCACCAAGAGAAAAGAGTAAACCGGGATAGTGTGTTGAATATTTTTGCTTGAGTTTTTTCGCAATCGTAATCGTATTTTGATAGATGTTACGAATAGCATTTTTGTCGTTACGGATTTTATAGCTGTGACCATCATGTGTCAGAAATCCCTTGAACGATAAGTGTGAGTAAGCATTGATACGATCCAGGATAGCATCAAGTAGCGAATAGTTCTCCGGTGCAACACCTGTGCGGTGGCTTCCGGTGTCCATTTCAATAAACAGGTTGATCGGATAATGAATTTCTTTTCCAAGCTGATCAACGGTTTCCGCTGATACAACCAAAAGGTTGAGCGTGATCTTTTCTGCCAGCCGGTTGATGCGTTCTTTCTCGTGCACATTAACAGGAAACGCAACGGTAATGTCATCCCAGCCGTCATCGGCAAAATATTCTGCCATCTTCAGGGAAGATACAGTGATTTTCGTAACTCCTTTTTCATGGAACCAGCGCCCCACCTCGTGCGACTGATGGGTTTTGAAATGGGGGCGAAACGTTACGTTGCTTCGTTTTGCTTTGTCAACGATTGCCTGAATGTTTTTAAGACATTTCTTTTTATCGAGGAGGAGTGTTGGTTCGGTAAGTGAATTATACATCACGGCCTAACTGTTTTTAGAAAATCGACAGGGGAAAGAATAGGTATGCCGCGAAAGGGATGAAGTAAGAGCAGATCGGGATCACTGGAAAGTATAGAGGAGGCGACACAACTCACAGCCAGTTCCAAAAACATATTATCCTTGGGGTCGCGGCACTCTGTAATTTGAACTGTGGCCTCTTTGAAATGTCCCCGATGTTCAATCAGCGCAATCATTTTCAGTCGGTTTTCAAGTGGCTGATACCGCTCGAATTTTTCACGCGTGAATGTTGTTGCAAACTCATGGAAAGTTGCTTTTGAAAATACTGCTATACCTTTTTGCCAAACCAGATCGTACGCTTGTCGGGGAGCAGAGTGAGGAAGAAGGTGAGCACTAATCAGTATATTGGTATCAATGACAAAAAGATCAGTCATCTTTTTTCAGAAGTTCTTCTAAAATTTCAGGAGTTAACCCATTGCTAATTGCCTGATTTCCGAATTCATCCAAAAGGGTTTTGTATGAATTGTTTGTAACATCGTTGGCTGCTTTTTTTAGCAACACGCTCAGAGCTTCAGAAATTTGTTGCTGCTTATCAGCACTAAGCTGGTGGTAGATTTTTCCTGCACTGTCATCTACCTGTATTACTATCCTTTCCATTGCCTCTTGTTTTGTAACCTAAAGGTAAAGATAAACCAAGACTTTTTACAGGCGCAATCACCACCCCAATCCATAATCCTCACCATGATTACTCGAGCCGCCCCAGAAGGTACCGTTCTTCCAGTCGAAATAGATGGCATTAATTGGTCCGCTGGTGCGGTCACGATAGGAGATTCTGTAGCCCATCTGTCCTAATTCTTTTCGCGACCAGGGCGGCATTTGATTATTCAGAATCAGGGAGCCTGTTTGTTTTTCATGATTGCCAAAACTGGAGTACATCTGGTTTGTAAGGAAACTAGGCGCTTCACTGGCTTCCTGCACCGTCATGTTAAACTCAACCATATTCAGAAAAAACTGAATAAGAAGTTGGTCCTGTTCATCACCCGCCTGCTTGGCGAAGGATAGATAGGGCTTGCCATCTTTTAGGGCCATGCTGGGCGTTAGGGTTACGCGTGGACGTTTACCGGGTTCAACAACGTTAAATGGATTTTCTTTTTCGTCTAGCACAAAACTTTGCATCCGCTGACTCATTCCAATACCCGTGTTTCCCGCGATACAAGCAGGCACCCATCCACCACTGGGTGTAATGGATACCACCCATCCTTCTTTATCAGCAGCCTCAACAGATGTTGTGCCAGCAGCAAAGTCTTCAGAATACTTTTCATTCATAGGAGTGTATGTACTGCTTTGTGGGTTGCCCCAAACTTTTAGTAAGTCAGTATAGGGGTTTACTTTTCCTTCATAAGGATAGGGATCACCCGGCCCGATTTTGGGATCATTTTTTTCAGCGTTGATCAGTTTACTCCGGTCTTTTGCATACTCTTTGGAGAGCAATCCCTTCATCGGTTCTTCGGGTGCAAAGGCAGGATCGCCATAGTAGAAATCACGATCAGCGAAAGCAAGGTTCATGGCTTGATAGAGTGTATGGACATACCGCGAAGTGTTATACCCCATACTTTTCAAATCAAAATTTTCCAGGATGTTTAGTGTTTGCAACATCACCGGCCCTTGCGTCCATTGCTGAAGTTTATATACCTCAATGCCTTTGTATGTTGTCATTACAGGTTCTTCAATTTTCACTTTCCAATTGGCGAGATCCTGTTCGGTAATCAGCCCGCCTTGTTCCTGGCAACTGCGGGCAAATTCTTTGGCAATGTCGCCCTTATAGAAGCGATCGTAAGCTGCATAAATAGCATCCTTACGTGATTTTCCTTTCTTCAATGCCTGCTGTTCTGTCTCCACCAATTTTTTTAACGTGTTGAGTAAATCAGTCTGCACAAAAACTTCACCCGGATAGGGTGCTTCACGCTCTTCTTCAGAATGAGTTAAGAACACTTTTTTAGAATAGGGCCATTCTTTAATGCGTGCCTTTTCCCGTTCAATTGAGTTTGCCGTTTGCGCTTCAATTGGGTATCCTTCTGCCATTTGCATGGCTGGAGCGAGAACGTCTTTCAGGCTCATTGTACCATATTCTGCAAGCATCACCATCAACCCGCCCGGTGTGCCCGGGGTAGTTGCGGCAAGAGGCCCATATTGGGGTGGATACTTCATTTCTTTGTCTTTAAAGAACTGGGCGGTTGCACCCGTTGGCGCTACCCCCAAGGCATTAATAGCAATCACTTTTTTTGTTTTTGGATTATAGATGAGTGCCTGGGTTTCTCCTCCCCAACTCAGCACATCCCACATCGTGCAGGAAGCGGCCAGCATGGCGCACGCTGCATCCACCGCATTGCCACCTTTATTGAAAATCATGGCACCCGCTGTGGCGGTGAGTGGTTTACCGGTTATAGCCATCCAGTGTTTTCCGTGTAATGGTGGCTTTTGTGTAGTTACGGTATAGGTGCTAAGCGATTGGCCACCAACCAAAAGAGTAACGCTCAGAAGGGAAAGTGTAAAAAATAGATTTTTCATGAGTAAAAGGGTAACATTAATTTGTTGAAGGAGATATGCATCGTTTTATGAGTAGTACTATTCCGCTGCGGGTTAATAAATGTACTTCTAATTATGATTTTCTGTACCCACTTTTGATAAGAAGTGTTTTACCAAGGTGTACGGAAACAGTTGTTTATGAATTGCTACATTTGAACAAATTACGAAGGTGATGCTGAATCAGATTAATGAGGCCACTGCGTTTCTTATGAAAAGAATTTCGCATAAGCCGGAAGTCGGGATAATATTAGGAACGGGACTTGGGAATTTATTTACACAGGAAATCAAGGACCCGGTAGTGATCCACTACAATGCCATTCCACATTTTCCTATTTCAACGGTTGCTTCGCACAAGGGGCAATTACTTTTTGGTACCGTAAGAGGAAGGCAGGTCATGGCCATGCAGGGCAGGTTCCATTACTATGAAGGATATTCCATGCGCCAGATTGCGCTGCCCATCCGGGTAATGAAGATGTTAGGCGTTAAGCATCTGCTGATTTCAAATGCAGCAGGCAATCTAAACTTATCCTGGCGAAAGGGGGAGTTGATGTTATTGGACGATCACATAAACCTGCAACCCGATAGCCCGTTACGCGGAGAAAATTCCGAGCTTTTTGGTCCACGCTTTCCGGATATGAGCGCTCCCTATTCTTCGGCATTAAATAAAAAATTAGTTGCAATTGCTAAAAAGCACACCATCAAACTGAACAAGGGAGTATATGCAGCCGTGCAGGGTCCCAATATGGAAACACGTGCAGAATATCGGTATTTGAGAATCATTGGTGCGGATGTGGTGGGCATGAGCACCGTACCCGAAGTATTAACTGCACATCATATGGGCTTACCCTGTTGCGCTATTTCCGTGTTAACCAACGATTGTGATCCACAGAATTTACACAAGGTTGAATTGAAGGATATTGTTTCAGCCGCAGAATCTTCCGAACACAATCTCGTCACCTTGTTTACCGAATTAATTGCAAGCCTTTAGGTACCGTATAATGTGTATTCACACAAGAATTTAATTTTTCATGAAGCGGTATGATGAACGAGATTAAAGAAGCGGTAGAATTTCTGCGCAAGCGGGGTGTTGTTACTCCTGAAGTAGGCGTTATTCTGGGTACAGGTCTGGGTAATTTGTTTGTGAACGAAATAAAATCTCCCATTGTCATCAACTATAATTCCATTCCCCACTTCCCTATCTCAACGGTGGAGTATCACAAAGGTCAATTGATGTATGGTGAAGTGAGAGGGAAGATGGTGCTGGCAATGCAGGGTCGCTTTCATTATTATGAAGGGTATAGCTTGAAGCAAATTACCCTGGCCGTTAGGGTAATGAAAGTATTGGGCATTAAAAACTTATTGATTTCGAATGCTGCCGGAAACCTTAATCCCAAGTGGAAGAAGGGGCAGTTAATGTTGATTGATGATCACATCAACCTGATCCCCGACAATCCGCTTCGGGGAGAAAATTATGAATTGTTTGGTCCGCGTTTTCCGGACATGAGTGAGCCCTATTCAAAAG
>CAZCRJ010000064.1:0-9721 GCA_964501015.1 uncultured Roseivirgaceae bacterium
TTGACAAACGACCACCTGGAGTAGACAGCTCCGGACTACAATCAAAGGAGGAAATAATTTCGATCAAAATACCTGCAGGGGTTGCCGATGGGATGCAGCTTTCCATGGCGAGCAAAGGAAATGAAGCCCCCGGAGGTGGCATTGCAGGAGATTTACTGATCCTTATTGAAGAGCACGAAGACAAACAACTGAAACGAGACGGTAATAATTTGATCTACGATCTTTATATCAGCATTGTCGATGCTGCCCTTGGGGCCTCGGTTGAGGTGCCCTCCATTTCGGGTAAGGTAAAAATCAAAATCGAACCCGGAACACAGAGCGGTAAGATCCTTCGCTTGCGCGGAAAAGGGATCAAAGACATCAATGGATATGAAACCGGTGATCAATTGGTGTATGTAAACGTTTGGACACCAAAGAAAGTAAGCGCTGAAGAGCGTAGTATTCTTGAAAATCTGCGAAATTCAACCAATTTCACACCCCACCCAGACTCCACCGACAAAGGATTTTTTGAAAAAATGAAAGAGTTTTTTCATTGATAATCAACACCTTAATTCAAAAGTGGGCTAATATCCGGCTCAAAAACAACTTATTTTATAAATTATCTTACAAGTGGCAACCCTATGGGCTGCAACTCGTTTTTACGGGCATGCAGAGAATGATTTGGCTTACGGGGATTGGTGTGCTTGTTTCTGGGATGGCTTTAGGTCAGATTAAAAAGCAATTTGCGGTAGAGGATAATTCCGCATGCGAAACCATTAATCTTCAGATTAAGGCCAATAAAGGTAACTGCTTTATAAAGCCCAGTCATAATACTGATATTCTCAGTGTCTTCGGCAACCAGGAAATTGGCTCGTACTCCCACCATTTCAAAAAAGAAATTATCGGAAAAGTATGCGATGTCTACTTATCGTTGGAGGAAACGGGAAGCAGTGGTTTCAGTCAGAAAATATCCTCACGGGTTTTTAGTTCTGAAAGGCCTGTTTCTGATAAATTCTGGAAAATGTACCTGACCGATGAGAAGCCTTACAACCTGGAATTAACGTATGGATTAGGCAATGCCAATGTCGACCTTTCCGGATTAGCCATTTCCAACTTAAAAATAATTACTGCCAGCGCTGATGTTATTGTGGGCTACCAGAGTGGACTGGAAAACCGGGTAGAAATGGACACCCTTACTATACGAGTAGATCTAGGTTCGGTACACGCCAAAAATATTTCGCTTGCTAAAACACATTATATTTTGGCAGATGTAGGCCTTGGCAACATCACCCTTGATTTCAGCACACCATCCACTATTGGGAATACCATTAAAGGAAGCGTAGGTGCCGGTAACCTCATGGTACTGTTGCCGGTAGATGACAGCACACCCGTATCCGTGCGCATAAAAGACTCATGGCTGTGTAGTGTTAAAATGCCGGGCAATTTGAAAAAAACCGGGGCCAACACTTTTACTAACGAGGCCTTTCAGAAAAATCCTGCAAATGCATTAACCTTCGACCTGGATGTGTCCATGGGCAACATCGTATTCAAACAGGTAAGTCATTAGTTCCGTTATCCCCTGTAATTACTACCCTTCTTTTGACACTAATACCGTGTTTAAAAGAATAGCTCGTGAATGCCTTAACTGCACAAAACGTTACCAAGCGTTATACCAACCACCTGGCTTTAGATCAGGTTTCGTTGACTATTCCTGAAAGAAGCATCTATGGTTTACTGGGTCCGAATGGTGCCGGTAAAACTACCTTTATCCGAATTATCAACCAGATCATCAATTCTGATGAAGGAGTAATAACCATTTTTAATGAACCATTGCATGCGAAACACATAGGCATGATTGGCTATTTGCCTGAAGAAAGAGGGCTGTATAAGAAACTTAAGGTTGGTGAGCAGCTTCTGTATCTCGCTCAATTGAAGGGCATGAAGAAAAGTGAAGCGTTGGATAAATTGAAAGTTTGGCTCACAAAATTTGAAATCAAAGACTGGTGGCACAAGAAAGTGGAAGACCTGAGCAAGGGTATGGCCCAGAAAATTCAATTCATCAGTACCGTACTTCACGAACCAAAGCTCATCATCCTGGATGAACCTTTTTCCGGATTTGATCCGGTAAACGCAGAGCTTATCACCAAAGAAATTTTTGAACTCCGGGAGAAAGGATCAACGATTATTTTTTCCACCCACAGAATGGAAACGGTTGAAGCCCTATGCGATCACATTGCCCTTATAAACAAGTCGAAAAAAATTCTGGAAGGACCAAAAAAACAAGTAAAGGATGCCTACAGAACCAATACGTTTCTGGTTGACCACACCGGCATGCTTAGTTTATCGGCTGAAAAGTATGACTTGATCGAACAGCGAAATCCGGAAGATAATTTTTTCCAGTCCACAATACGAATACGGGGTAATGGTAGTTCGAACCAATTGATTCGTGACGTGGTAGAGCTTACAGAAGTGCACAGCTTTGTTGAAAAGATTCCAACCATGAGTGAGATTTTTATTAGCCTGGTAAAAGAAGATCCTACCACCAACCTCTAACCGACCTTCAACATGAATAAGATTTGGCTGATTATGCAACGAGAATTTCTGAACCGTGTTCAGAAGAAATCCTTTCTGGTTGCTACTATACTGATACCGTTGCTGTTCCCCGCACTTATTGGCGCAATGGTTTTTATTTTTTATAAACAGGAGAAAAGCGCTGGAAAAACCATTGTTGAAGTATTGGATGAAAGTGGGCGAATGAACCTTGAAACCAATGAGAAGTTTGAATTTATTGAGTTAACTGGAAACCTTGAGCAGGCAAAAGCTGTCTATAATCAAACCAAACATTTCGCATTACTCTACATTCCTGAATTTGACCTCGCCAAACCCGATGGCCTCATCCTCTATACGAAAGAAAACCCAAGTATCCGGAAAATGGACGACCTGGAGGGAATGCTGGAAAGGCGAATTCATGATCTTAAACTCGAGCAATACAATATCGATAAGGAAACCTTAAAAAGTTTAAAGACCAACATCGCACTAAAATCCGTTAACCTCAGTGATACGGGAGAAGAAAAAGAAAGCAGTACCGGCATGCTATACATTCTTGGCTTTGTGCTGGGTGTTTTGATTTATATGTTCGTATTAATCTATGGCATGCAGATTATGTTGGGTGTGATTGAAGAGAAAACCAACAAAATTGTAGAGGTACTGGTATCGTCTGTCAAACCTTTTCAGTTAATGATGGGCAAAATATTGGGAATTGCGTCCGTGGGTTTGCTTCAGTTCTTTATCTGGGTAGTGTTGATCAGTGTATTGTCCAGTGCAACATTAAGTCTGTTCGGACTAAAAAATCCCCAGGAGCAGGCAATGGAACAAGTGATGGGCCAGGTAGACGATCCGGAAGTGGCTGAAGCCATGCAACAGAATGCCAAAGTATTGAGCATCATTAAATCCGTAAGTGATATCCCCTACACGTATATAATATTCAATTTTGCTTTTTACTTTCTGGGTGGATACCTGTTATATGGTGCATTGTTTGCCGCAGTGGGCTCAGCTGTTGACTCACAGCAAGAGGCGCAGCAATTCACCCTTCCCATTACCATGCCATTGATCATTGCCTATTTCGGTTTGTTCATGTTCATCCTGAACGATCCTCATAGCACAGCAAGTTTCTGGTTTTCAGTAATCCCGTTTACCTCGCCTGTAGCCATGGTTGGACGACTAGCCTATAACCCACCACTTTGGCAACTCCTGTTATCGCAGGCATTGCTGGTAGGTGGATTTATTTTTACTACCTGGATAGCCGGTAGAATTTACCGGGTGGGCATATTGATGCATGGCACAAAAGTGAATTACAAAGTACTGGCTAAGTGGTTTATGATGAAGGGGTGATTATAATCTCATCTATTTGGCGCGATTAATAAATAGCGGATGATGAACGTCCGCTATTTTTGTTTATTTTTCATGTTCCATGATCAGGAAAACTTCTCCTCTGGCAAGTGATTTTTACCAAAGCAACACCAAAATAAAATGGATTGTACTGGGTATTTCCGTATTGATAAGCGTAAGCTCCATCTTTTATACAAACGTGTTGGTAAACCAATTAAAAGAACGAGAGCGGCAGCAGGTTGAACTCTTTGCCCGGGCCCTGGAGTATACGCTTAATAATGAATCAATAGATCTTTTATTTGTTACAGACGAAATCATTTTCAAGAACAATTCAATTCCCACCATCTGGATTACACGCGAGCAGGAATACCAGTACCGAAATATTACAGTAAATGAAGCCTGGACGGTAAAACGAAAAAAGGAATTTCTTGAGAAGCAGGTGACAGACATGAGGTCCTTGTACGATCCTATACAAATGAATTACCGAAACGAGGCAGGCGAAATCGAAGAGTATGGATATGTGTATTACAAAAATTCATTCCTGTTAACCCAACTTATGGCTTACCCCTATATTCAACTTTCGGTAATAGCCATTTTTGCCTTCATCGCTTACCTCGCCTTTAATTACTCGAAAGCGGCAGAACAAAATCGGGTATGGGTAGGCCTGGCAAAAGAAACAGCTCATCAGCTAGGCACACCCCTGTCGTCACTAATGGCCTGGATTGAAGTGCTTCGGGAAGATCCCGGGTTGAAGAATCAGGAAATGATTGTGGAACTGGAAAAAGATATCCAAAAACTTACTATTGTAACGGAGCGCTTCTCCAGCATTGGTTCAGTACCCTCTTTGAAACCTGAAAATGTAGTAGCTCTGGTAAACAATGTGGTTAACTATTTACGGCCGCGAATTTCATCCAAAATAAGGATTGAGATATTTACGCTATCTGATACCATTATGGCCATGATTCATGCACCACTTTTCGAATGGGTTTTGGAGAATCTTTTTAAAAATGCTGTGGATGCTATCGGAACAACCGGCACCATTGCCGTAAAGATTTTACGGGGAAGCGACAATAAAGTGTTTATAGATGTTTCCGACACCGGAAAAGGTATACCCAGATCGAAAGCAGAAACGATTTTCAGGCCTGGGTTCACCACAAAAAAACGTGGCTGGGGACTGGGATTGGCGTTAGCCAAGCGCATTATTGAAAATTACCACAGCGGAAAAATTTTCGTGAAATATTCAGAAGAAAATCAGGGCACCACCTTCCGGATTTCCCTCAGTACGCTTATCGAAGAAGGACAGGAAAATACCCTCGACAGGTAAAGTAAAAGGAAACAAAAAGTGCCACTCCAGCTGTCCATTGACACTTTTTACCCGTGGTAATAATTCGTCTATCAGGCTTTGTTCTTCCTCCCTAAAATTCTACTTTTGCGGCTGCTTGCCAAAAGGCAGGTTTGATATTTTAACCGCGACTAATTCACACAAATCTCTTATAATAATCATGGCAAACATTGGTAAAGTAACCCAGGTAATCGGCCCCGTTGTAGACGTAGCGTTCGATGAGCCGGGTTCAAAACTCCCGAACATTCTTGACTCATTGGAAGTAACTAAAAACGATGGCACCAAAATCGTTCTGGAGTGCCAGCAACACCTTGGTGAAGACCGTGTGCGAACCATTGCCATGGACGGAACAGAGGGATTAGTTCGCGGTATGAAAGTTCTTGACACAGGCACTCCCATTGAAATGCCAATTGGTGATGATATAAAAGGCCGTCTGTTCAATGTAGTGGGAGAGGCCATTGATGGAATAAAACAACCCAGAGGAGAAAAATCACTTCCTATTCACCGCTCTGCTCCCTTGTATGAAGATCTTTCTACTTCAACAGAAATCCTATATACCGGTATAAAAGTTATCGACTTGATCGAGCCCTATGCTAAAGGTGGTAAGATCGGATTATTTGGTGGTGCTGGGGTGGGTAAAACGGTATTGATTCAGGAATTGATCAACAACATTGCCAAGGCCTATTCGGGACTCTCAGTATTTGCCGGTGTGGGCGAACGTACCCGTGAGGGAAATGACCTGTTACGCGAAATGATTGAAGCGGGCATCGTTAACTATGGCGAGAACTTTCTGAAGTCGTTGCATGCCGGTGGATGGGATCTTTCGCAGGTAACGGAAGAAGATCTGAAAGAATCAAAAGCAACCTTCGTGTTTGGTCAGATGAATGAGCCCCCCGGAGCACGTGCCCGCGTTGCCCTTTCAGGATTAACCATTGCTGAATATTTCCGCGATGGTGATGGAACCGGAAAAGGCCGCGACATCCTCTTCTTTATCGACAACATCTTCCGCTTTACTCAAGCCGGATCTGAAGTATCAGCTTTGTTAGGCCGTATGCCCTCTGCGGTAGGCTATCAGCCAACACTGGCTACTGAAATGGGATCCATGCAGGAACGAATTACCTCCACTAAAAATGGTTCCATCACCTCCGTGCAGGCGGTTTACGTTCCTGCCGATGACTTGACTGACCCAGCACCTGCAACAACATTTGCGCACCTTGATGCTACAACGGTACTTAACCGTAAGATTTCTGAATTGGGTATCTACCCTGCCGTGGATCCGCTGGATTCAACATCACGTATTCTTCGTGCCGATATTGTAGGGGATGAACATTACGATTGTGCACAACGCGTAAAAGCAATTTTACAACGCTACAAGGAACTTCAGGATATCATTGCCATTCTTGGTATGGATGAACTTTCTGATGAAGATAAGCAGGTAGTACACCGTGCAAGACGCGTACAGCGCTTTTTGTCCCAGCCATTCCACGTAGCGGAAGCTTTTACAGGATTAAAAGGTGCCCTGGTGGATATCAAGGACACCATCAAAGGTTTCAACATGATTATGGATGGCGAACTCGATCACCTTCCTGAAATGTCCTTCAACCTGGTAGGAAATATCGATCAGGCAATAGAGAAGGGTGAGAAGATGATGGCCGAAGCAAAAGGATAAAACCGTTTCGGTTTCAGGCCAACCATTCCTGATCCCGGACCCTTAAATCTAAGACAACATGTATTTAGAAATATTAACACCTGAAAAGAAGGTTTTTGAAGGCGATGTAACCCTGGCTACTTTCCCGGGCGCTGACGGTTCCTTTCAGGTAATGGACAACCATGCCCCGCTTATCAGCTTATTGAAAGAAGGTACTGTGGAGTACAAGGGAAAAGGACTAAACCAAAATATCCATATTACTGGTGGAGTGGTGGAAGTGCTGACCAATAAGGTAATTCTATTGGCTGATGGTATCATAGAATAAACTATCCTTTCAGCATACCAAAAAAGGCTGTTCAACTTGAGCAGCCTTTTTTAGTTGTCTTTACCGTTTTACAATCATTGTCGCACAAGCCACTTAATAAAGAACACCAACGCAATGATCCACGCTACTGCACTTATAATCCAGAATACTTCCCCACCGATAATTGCCGCAACAACACCTATTGCCCCGAAGATGGCTGCCAACTTTAAATTATTATCCATCGCTTTGGCCAATTGTTCAGCCTTTTCATTATCACCACTCTTTTTTGCTTTTGTGTATTCCTTAATGGATTTAACTGCGTCCTTCCGGATTTCTTTTTTCTCTGTTTTTGAAAGCGCTGAAAAGTTTTCCTTAGCGTTACGTAAATCCACCGCTGGTTTAACTTCTGGGTGATATGTAACGTCATCTGATGTACTGGCCAAAAGGGCTTGTTCATCAATAATTATGGGAAAATCAATTGATGATTCTGCTAACACTGTCTCGGGCAGTGAGCTTTTTTTGCTTTTACCAGCATTATAATCATAGTGATCAAAATGGTAAGCGTATTTGGGTGCTGAACAAGATGCCAGCATACCCAATGCTAAGAATAGAAGCAGGTGCTTTTTCATGAGGATACAGGTTTACGTTTTGGTATTGATAAATTTAGAGAAAATTCTTTTAAAAAATTTCTTCTCAAATTCCCAAAAAAACTTAAACTGTCCGAAAACAAAACCATAGAACAACAGAAAAACATTATACACCGGGAAGATCAAAATATAATACAGTACACTTGCCCAAATAGGTTTATCGCCTTCCGGAAACCACATGGCAAATAATGGCTTTTTGATAATCAGCACCGTAGTACCTGTGCAGGCAAAAACAATAAGAATGATTATTACCTGCCAGGTATTGGTAAGGTTCCAACGGCTCTTTAATCGATCAATCCATTTTGGGGTAGCCATGCGTTAACGTTCAAGGTGGGCAAAGTTAGGCCAGAAACCAGTAACTGGAAGTGGGGCCGTAAGTTTCAGCAATTCTTTTTTTACCGGATGAATAAATTCCAGCGCCCGGGCATGAAGGGCAATACTGGCATCCTCCAATGCTTGAGGATACCCGTATTTCAAATCCCCCACAATATGGCATCCCATACTCGCCAGTTGAACGCGAATCTGGTGCGAACGGCCTGTAATTGGCTTTACCTCCAATAAATAAAGCCCCTTACTTTCGTGGATAAGTGTATAGGATAGTTCAGAACGTAAAGCATCTTCTGTTTCCCTGATAAAGGCCGTTGATTTATTTTTTAGTTGATCCTTTCTTAACCAATGGATCAGTGTCCCTTCCGGAGATGTAGGTTTATTTCCTACCAGTGCCCAATATGTTTTATGCGTATTCCTTTCGCGAAACAAGGCATTCATCCGTTCCAATGATTTTGAGGTCCGCGCGAACACCACCACACCACTTACAGGTCGGTCAAGCCGGTGAACAACCCCTAAAAATACCGCTCCGGGCTTATTGTATTTTTTCCTGATATACTCCATTGCGATTTCTGCCAAGGGCGAGTCGCCTGTCTCATCGCCTTGTACCAAAACACCGGATGGCTTGTTGATGGCCAGCAGGTGATTATCCTCGTAAAGAATATCTAATCCAGGATTTACCATTGGTCAAAGATATTTATATCGCGAAAGGATTGATCACCCGGATTAATTATTTTAGACCAACTATTTTAACGTAACTATGAGAATGCGAACTATCCTTTCTTTACTTTTCTTTATCCTGTTAGGATGTGGCAGGTCTGAAATTAATGCTGTCAAAGATAAAATAGAAAATACACTATCAGCTCAGGATGGCCTGTTTGCCGTAGCGTTTAAAGATGTGCAGACAGGTGAATCAATATTGATTAATGAACGGGAATTCTTTCACGCTGCGAGCACCATGAAAACTCCGGTAATGATTGAGGTGTATAAGCAAGTGGCAGAGGGAAGGTTTTCTTTATCGGACTCCATTGAAGTGAAAAATGAATTCCACAGCATTGTTGATGGCAGTACCTTCAGTCTGTCATCTGATGACGATAGTGAACAACTTCTCTATTCGCAAACCGGTATTAAACGCACCCTTGCCGATCTTACCTATGAGATGATTATTGTAAGCTCAAACCTTGCAACGAACATTATAATTGAATTAGTGGATGCCAAAAAGGTAACACAAACCATGCGCAATCTTGGAGCGAAAGATATTCAGGTGCTTCGGGGGGTTGAAGACTCCAAAGCATTTGAACAAGGACTGAACAACACCACTACAGCCTATGACTTAATGATCATCTTTGAACAACTGGCATTGGGCACTGTAGTTAGTCCGCGAGCATCTGAAGATATGATCAGCATCTTAAAGGATCAGAAATTCAAGGAAATGATACCTGCCCAGTTACCAGAGGGTGTAGTTGTTGCCCACAAGACTGGCTCCATTACTGGTGTACGCCATGATTCCGGTATTGTTTTTCTTCCAGACGGCAGAAAATATGTGTTGGTGCTGCTTTCTAAAAATATGAGCAACCCGGATGCCG
>CAZCRJ010000065.1:0-9668 GCA_964501015.1 uncultured Roseivirgaceae bacterium
AACACGATAATGTAGTTCATTTCTTTGATCGGGAATGTTCCATTCAACGCAGACATCAAAAAGTAATTGAAGAGGCCCCTTCATCCGTGCTAACAAATGAATTACGGAAAGCTATGGGCGAAGCGGCCATTAATGTTGCAAAATCGTGCGGATATTATGGTGCCGGCACAGTTGAATTTATACTGGATGAAAACCTGAAGTTCTATTTCCTTGAAATGAATACACGGCTCCAGGTGGAGCATCCGGTAACCGAAATGATTACTGGTGTTGACCTCGTTAAACTACAAATCAGAATCGCAGAAGGAGAAACAATACCATTCAAGCAGGAAGACATCACGATGCATGGCCATGCCATTGAAGCACGGGTATATGCAGAAGACCCTGCCAATAACTTTCTCCCTGATATTGGCATGCTAAAAACGTATAAACGCCCTCAGGGTAATGGCGTAAGGGTTGATGATGGTTTTGAACAAGGCATGAGTATTCCCTTTTATTATGACCCGATGATTGCTAAACTGGTATGTCATGCCCAAACACGTGATCAGGCCATTGCTAAAATGATTCGTGCTATTGACGAATATGAAATTACAGGCCTTGAAACTACCCTCGGTTTCTGTCGGTATGTGATGCAGCATGAGGCTTTCCGAAGTGGGCAATTTGATACTAAGTTTGTGGAGAAGTACTTCAATCCTGATGTACTTAAACCGCTTGCATCAGAGGATGAAGAAATGTTGGTTGCTGTACTCAGTGCAATGAACACTAAACCTGATCAAAACCAACTGCTTCAACCTGAGGCAACACAAACCAGTAAGTGGAAACAGAACAGAATATGAGTATTTACACTATGCTCCAGGTAACGAGTATCCTCCTTATTGATTGATCATGGCCGAAATCAAACCAATCCGAGCCTGGCGCTATAATCAGGATTTAACAAAGGATATTGAAGCAATAAGTTCACCCTTATTTGATGTGGTTTCGGAGAAACAACGGGCAAAACTCTACCAAAATCCTTACAACAGTATTCATCTTTCAGTTCCAAAAGGTCCAGCGCCTGCCGAACGTGCTGCTACCCTCTTGGCAAATTGGAAAGAATCCGGAATACTTCAACAAGATAAACTGCCCGGTATTTATGTGTATTACCAATACTTTACTTTACCCGGCTCTTCAAAAGAATTTTGTAGAAAGGGATTTGTCTGTCATGTGCGAATCTACGATTGGAATGAAAATGTTATTCTACGTCATGAAAATACAATTCCAAAAGCCGTAAATGACCGTGTTGACCTGTTGGAAAAAACAGAACTACATGTTAGTGCAACGCATGGCTTATATACAGATCCGCAGTGGCAACTGGAACAATACATGGACGAAGCCATTCAGTTCCCCTTATACGAAACGGAAGATTATCAGGGAGTACGTGATGTATTGGCTGTAATTCACGATGCCCCCATTATCCGGCACTTTATCAATCTGATTCAGGAGAAAACAATTATTCTGGCTGATGGGCATCACCGATACGAGGGATCGTTAGTGTATCAGAAGAAAATAAAATCGCTTAACCCCGATCACACCGGGAATGAAGGATACAATTTTCACCTGATGTATTTCACCAATACAGAATCAGACAACTTACGGATTTTGCCAACCCATCGGGTACTGAATGGACTTCCGGATTTTAACGAAGAGACTATCCTTCGTAAACTTCAACATGACTTTATCATTAAACCCATCGAAGATGCGAATACATTGAACGAAATAATTGCCGGCAAACCATGGGCATTTGGCCTTATGTTCAAAGAGAATGCTTATAAAGTTCGGCTAAAGCCAGAAGCCTTTTCTACCATGACCTGGAATTTTCCACACGTGGTAAAAGTACTCGATCTTACGGTTATGCATTATTTTATCATTGAAAAAGTGCTGGGCATTCCGGGCAAAGATCAACGTAAGTCAGAGTCTATCTCCTTCGACAGGAGTTATTCGGATTGCCTTAAAAAAGTTATTACGAAAGAAGCGCAGCTTGCTATTATCACGAATGAAATTTCCATTGAGGATGTTAAGAACGTATGCAAAAGTGGTGCGCTAATGCCACAAAAGTCTACTTATTTCTATCCAAAAGTTATTTGCGGATTTCTCTTCTCTTCAATTAAGGAGTCTGATTTTCAATCAGCAGAATTTAGCCCATATTAAGGAATGACAAATCGTCCCCTGATATTGGCTTCATCGTCTCCGCGCAGGCAATACCTGATGCGTGAAGCGGGCTTTACCTTTACTGTTGAAAAACCGGAGGTTGACGAATCGTTTCCGGATGAACTGCCCGTTGAACAAGTAGCCCGATATTTAGCAGTAAAAAAAGCCGAGGCTTTCAGACCTTCGTTAAATGACCAGATCATTGTTACCGCTGATACCGTTGTTATTCTGGAACAAAAAATTCTGAACAAACCAGCCGACCGTCCGGAAGCTATTGCTATGTTATTTCAACTTAGTGGCAAAACCCACCGTGTAATGACCGGAGTTTGCATTCTTTCAGCAGAACGAGAGGTCAGTTTTGACGATACTACAGAAGTCACGTTCAGTACACTATCCTTACAAGAAATTGAATATTATGTTGATCACTATAAACCCTATGACAAAGCCGGAGCGTATGGCGCTCAGGATTTTATTGGCATGATTGCAATTGAAAAGATTGTTGGCTCCTATTTCAATGTAATGGGTCTACCCATCCACAACGTATACAAACACCTTTCTACCTGGTAACCTTAGCCCAAACCACTTAGTAGCAGAACATGAAAAAAGTAACTAGTAAGCCTAGCCTCAGCCCTGCTTATCTACATCACATTAATAATCGGGCAAATGCCCTGATTTTACTGAATAAAAAAATATTAACTTGCTTCAAAACACAGCCAGCAACTTGAGAGTTAAACACATTATTAAAAATGCTCTTAGCGGCATTACAATTCGAATACAATCGGGTCCACTTAAAGGAAGAAAATGGATTGCCACTTCCGGCAAGAAGTTTATTACCGGGAAGTTTGAACTCTATAAGACTGAGTCATTTCTGAAGCATTTCACCAAGGGCAGTACCTTCTACGATATAGGAGCGCACATTGGGTATTTCTCAGCAATGGCCAGCTCCATTAATGACGGAACAGGGCATGTATATTCTTTTGAACCCCGGCCAGACAATGCCCGGTTTTTTAGAAAGCACATGGAATTAAATGGATTTACCAATGTAACCTTGCGTGAAGTAGCGGTAAGTGCCCTTGATGGTGAAGCCCGCTTTAATGCCGATACCGGAACTGCAACCGGACATCTATCCATTGAGGGGAATATTCGCGTAAAAGTCATCTGTATCGATAAAATGTATGAAGAAGGTATTTTACCCAAACCGGATTTTATAAAAATAGATGTTGAGGGTGGTGAGATTCAGGTGTTGCAAGGTTGCGAAAAAGTAATTTCAACCTGTAAACCAAAGTTATTGATTGCTACGCATGGACCTGAAACACATGCCTTCGTTACTTTATTCCTGAACAATCACGACTATCGCTACGAAATTCTAAACCCTGGTGGCAGTAAAGGGGATACTGAAATTATCGCCCTTCCAAAAAACTAAAGGCTACTTCGGATAAGTCTCCCTATAAAATGCAATACTTCTTTCAATGCTGGGTAGAGCATGCTGCTTGCTTAAAAAATCATCAACCACAACTTTTTTATTTTCAAACGTTTTATAGTTCTCAAAAAAATGTCGGAGTTCTATGCGAAAGAACTCGGGCAATTCACTCACATCTCCAATATGGCTTACACTGGCATCCTATTCAGCAACAGCAATAATTTTATCATCCGCCTCACCCCTGTCAATCATACGTATAACTCCGATAACTTTTGACGGAATCATGCATAAGGGTACCACTGAAACCTGGGTTAACACTACTATGTCTAATGGATCGTGATCCTCACCCAGCGTCTGTGGAATAAACCCGTAATTCAGCGGATAATACATGGAAGCATAGAGCACCCGATCGAGTTTGATCAATCCACTTTCCTTGTCAATTTCATATTTCGCTCGCGATCCCTTTGGAATTTCAATGATTCCATTTACCTGCTCAGGCGGATTTATGCCAATGGAGACATCGTGCCAGGGATGTTGTAGTATACTGTATCTAAGGTAACAAAAAAAACCTCCTGATTTCTAATAAATCAGGAGGTTCAACTTTAGTTTAATCAATTATCAATTGGAATTCTCTTCTTCCTTCTTTTTATCCTTTTTCTCCGCTTTACGGATTTTGTCGCCATCCTTAATGCGCTTGGATACAACCAAAAAAGGACCGGTAACTACTTCCGTACTATCATTTATTCCATCCACAATTTCAATATTATCATAATCGCTGATCCCGGTTTTTACTTCCACCATTTTAGCAACACCGTTTTCATTTATAAACACGACCACTTTGTCCTGCTTTTTTTCTGATGTTTTAGGTACCTCTGACGATCCGGAAGGTTTATCACCATCTGTCTTCTTAACCTCATCTTGGCTTCGGGTAGTTACTGCCGCCAGCGGAACAGAAATAACATCATCCTTTCGGGTGGCGAGAATTTCAACACTGGCAGTCATGCCCGGGCGGAAAGGATACCGCTTTCCTTCTTCAATTAAGTCCTGATAAGATGAGCTAAGGATCAGTATTCGTACTTCAAATTCTGTAATGGCATCGCTGGACTGTTTGTCTTTGGCCGTGTTGGCAATGTGTGTTACAATACCCCTGAATTGTTTGCTTGTATTCGCGTAGGCGTCTACATCAATAATTGCGGTATCGCCAATATGTACCCGTACAATATCGTTTTCGTTTACATTCACACGAACTTCCATAATACTTAAATCGGCTATGCGAAGCATTTCAGTTCCCTGCATTTGTGCCGTTCCTACTACGCGTTCCCCCTTCTTAACATTTAGCTTGGAAATAAATCCATTCATCGGTGCGATAACACTTGTTAACCGAACATTCTCACGCGCTTCATTTACTGTAGCTTCGCTGCTTCGAACAATGTATTTAGCGGCCTGCACAGTTTGTTTCGCGGCCTTTAAATCATTTTCAGCAACCTTATAATTTTGTTGCGCCAGTTGCCAATCTGATTCCGATATTACCTTTTGATCCCAAAGACCTTTTTGCCGTTCATAATCCTGTTCCGAACGGGTGAAGGTAGCTTCAGCACGGGAAAGCGATGCCTCAGAAGAAACCAGGTTTGCGTGCTGCTGATTGAGCGATGCCTCGGCCCTTTCTAATTGTGATAACCACGTGTCCGGACGAATTTTTACCAACAGTGTACCTTTTGAAACAGAATCACCGTCTTCTACCATTAGTTCCCGAATTTCTCCGGATACTTCAGGAGCTAGTTTTACTTCTGTAACCGGCTGAACTGTTCCGCTTGCACTAATTTTCTCGATAATTGTTGTTCGCTTGGCGTTGGCGAATTCAACTTCCATTTCTTTCGGTTTACCAATCCAACCCTGTGACCGGCCCACGATGATAAACAGTAATAAAACTACTACTGCACCGATAAGGATGTATATGAACTTGTTTGATTTACGTTTTTGCTTTCCCATTACTGACTATTAATAAAATGTATACTTAAAATTCAAGTGGTAATCCCTGGTAAAAATCCAGCACCTTTTTTCTGAAAATGAAATCGTATTTGGCACGCAGCAAATCAGATTGCGATTGGAATAAATTATTTTCAGCCAGTTGGTAATCCACGAAGTTAACTGCTCCTAGTGTGTACCGCTGTTTAGCCATGCGGTATGCTTCATCGCGGGCTTTCACTTGCCGCTCGGTTGATGAGTAGGTCTTGCTGGCAGCAATGGCATTGTTATAGGCGGTTTCAACCTGTTGCCGTAATTGATTGCTTGTTTCGATATAGGAAATATCTGCCAGTTCGCGGTTGATGGCTGCACGCTGCATGGCAGATCGCGCTGTCAATCCGTTGAAAATGGGTATCTGCAAATTCAAACCAACACTGCGCCCACGGTTATCTCTGTATTGCTCGCCTAATGTTGGTGAATAGATTGAACCGAATGCCTGATCGCGCACAACAGGTGTGCCTAAGCCTTGAACATATCCTACAGGAACCTGAACAAAGGTTCCATCGGGCACTAGTTGCACCCGCTGATCGGAATAAACTGTGTTATAAGAGGCATTTACACTAATTCTGGGGTAGAGATTACCCCGCGATGAACGAAACGCAAACGCGGAACTCTTTTTTCTTAATTCCGCAGCGCGAATTTCAGGCATTAATAGTGTTGCAATTTCAAAAATTTCATCTGCTGATTTATTGATCGGTGCCTCATTGGTGAGATCAATTTGTGGCAACTCTACATCCATAGCGGTAGATGCAGGTAGTTGTAACGCCTGCTTTAATTGCAACATGGACAAATTAAGTGCGTTTTCCTGCTGAATTACATTAAGCTCATTGGTGGCCAACTGAGCTTCCAGATTAAGAACATCTGCCAAAGGTACTGAACCGGCATCGGCTAGTTTCCTTGTCCGCTCAAGTTGTTCCTGAGTGGTGTTAAGTTGAAGTTGTGCAACCGTTGAAAGCTCCTTATTGAAAACAACATTGAGATAAAGCGTGATTACATTCAGGATAACATCATTACGGGCCCTTATCAAATCTTCGTTGGCAGCATCCAGTTCAGCATCACTTTGCTTCAGGTTATAAAATAGTCGGAAACCATTCCACAGTAGTAATGCGCTGGTAGCGCCAAGATTTGAATTTCTGATTTCATTTTCCGTAAAGACGTTCGTGGTAGGGTCAATGGTTCGCCCCCAGTTGATACCATAATTCCCGTTGGCATTCAGGTTGGGCAGCATTGACATTTTGGATTGGAGTAAATTGATTTCTCCGGAACGTACACCATAATTACTTCGCTTTACGGTGAGGTTATTTGCCACCGCATAATCAATGATTTCGCGTAATGTCCAGGTTTTTGTGCTTTGCTGTGCGAAGAGTAGCTGACTGCACAAAGTCAATACTAGGAGTAAACTTTTTCGTGTCATATTAACGATCAATATCAGGTATATAAATTATTTCTTGCACCCATGTTAGACTCCTTAAATAGCTTAATGTTACATCCTTGATGCCTGAATCCATTTCTATTACAAGGCATGCTTCATCGTGCTTGCCTTTTCGGGAAACCGACATGGTAGCTATGTTACAATCATCATTAGCTAACACACTGGCAATAAAGGCGATACTTCCCTTTACGTCATCGGCAAAAATGACTACGGTATGTAAGTTGGCGCTAAAATCAGCTTTAAATCCATCAACTTCGGCTATGTTGATGATCCCACCACCCTTACTTTCTCCCAACACTTCAATCTCCCGATCGCCCCTTTTAAGGGTAAGCCTAATGGTATTGGGGTGCATGGTTGACGCATTTCCAATGGACTTGAAGTGGTAATCAAGACCTGTCTCTTTTGCTATCTCCAACGCAGTTTTAATACGCTTATCATCCGTTTTAAAATCAAGTAAACCGGCAATAATGGCACGGTCACTTCCATGTCCTTCATAGGTTCGGGCGAAGGAATTATAGAAAATGATTTCAGCTTTGTCAGGAATACCACCGAGCAGCTTCAAGGCCACCCGTGCAATACGTACCACACCTGCAGTATGAGAACTTGAAGGACCGATCATCACGGGACCTATCATATCAAAAATGCTGCTTTTTTCATGCATAGCCGAGCCAGAATACGTGTTTGTCGCGGAAAGGATACTAATGTTACACTGTATTCCCAGCAAGTTTCAGGTTTATCGCAATTAGGCTCCGTTAGACTGCAATAGGCGCCTTGATTCCGGGATGCGCGTGATAATTCACTATTTCGAAATCCTCAAATCGATAGTCGAAAATGGAAGTGGGTTTGCGTTTAATAATCAACTGCGGAAGCGCATGCGGTTCACGGGAAAGTTGCAAACGAGCCTGTTCCAGGTGGTTGGTGTATAAATGAACATCTCCTCCGGTCCAGATAAATTCGCCTGGCTCCAGATCGCACTGCTGGGCAACCATATGCGTTAAGAGAGCATAACTGGCTATGTTGAATGGTACACCAAGAAAGTAATCAGCTGAACGTTGATACAACTGACAGGATAGCTTACTATCCGCAACATAAAATTGAAATAAAGCATGGCATGGTGGTAAAGCCATCTTCTCAACTTCTGCTGGATTCCAGGCCGACACAATATGTCTTCGGGAATCGGGCTTGGTTTTTATTTGATGAAGTACGTTAGTGATTTGATCAATAGTTGTTCCATCTGGAGTGGGCCAGCTTCTCCATTGATGGCCATACACCGGGCCAAGATCTCCATTTTCGTCAGCCCATTCATCCCATATGGAAACACCATGATCATTCAGATATTTGATGTTGGTATCGCCATTCAAAAACCACAATAATTCAATGATGATCGAGCGCAGGTGTAATTTTTTGGTAGTTACCAGCGGGAAACCCTGACGTAAATCAAACCTCAACTGCCTTCCAAAAACAGAACGTGTACCGGTACCCGTTCGATCCGTCTTGGAAGTTCCGGTCTCCAGGATATCGTTCATTAAATCGAGGTAATTTCTCATCGCGTGGTTTTGAAGAACAAATAAAAGAAGAAGAACAAATAAAAGAAAAAGTACTGGTGGAACCACCAGTACTTTTCACTAAAAAACCAATCCTTCTACCCTCTTTTATTCACATTCAAATGGCGTGAATTTCCGTCAGCGGTTATGGTAATAATCCGATCACAGGTTCCATCGCCACCAAGCGCAATGATTGCCATCAGGGTTTCTTTTTAAAGAATATACTTGTTTTCATAAGTGTTAAGTTATTTTATTTAATTATAAACAACCCTTTGACCAGGCTTCCGTTGAAAGGTTTAAGTTAATTTTAGCTAGAAAATCGTACTTTTAAACAACTAAAATCCAAATCCAAAAAATTATGAAAAAAAAATCAACTATTGCATTTTTTGTGTGCCTCATGGCTACAGCCAATTTGGTACAAGCACAAAATGTTGTAAAAATCAACATTTTAAGTCCTATTGTAAAAACAATCAACATTTCGTATGAAAGAGCCATTAACGAAAACAGTAGTTTTCAATTAGGGTTCTTCTACACTGGATGGTCAAACGACTTAACCAAGTTCAGTGGTTTTGGTATTACTCCAGAATATCGCTTTTATCTTTCTGAAACTGCTGCCCCGGAAGGAGTTTATGTTGCTCCATTTTTAAGGTATCAGAGTTTTAGCATCTCCGATAAAGAAAGCACTAACAGTGAAGCTGATTTTTCAGCTTTTGGAGGCGGAGTGGTAATCGGTAAACAATGGGTATTCAAGGAAAAAATTACCTTGGATATTTTTCTCGGCCCCGCTTATTACGCTGGCAAGGTTTCAGGCGAATCAGGAGATTCCTCGTTTGATACAGATGTGTTTGATGGCTTCGGATTACGCACCGGTATTAATTTCGGTTTCAAATTCTAATTTGAATTTGAATGATAAAATAAAGGGCAGCTAAAGCTGCCCTTTATTTTTATTTATCCGCGTTTCTTTAAATCAACCTTTCTCGTGTTTCCGTTGGACGTTATCGTGATCACCCGATCGCATGTTCCGTCTCCATAATTCACTACGATTACTTTTCCTGATTCATCA
>CAZCRJ010000066.1:0-9595 GCA_964501015.1 uncultured Roseivirgaceae bacterium
AACAGGGCTTAAATCTGGCAATCTGCAAGTGCACAGAAGCAAGTCAAAATTTTGTACCCGAAGCATGTTTAGCCCATCTTCACCGCTGTGGGCAACAGTTACACCATACTTGTTTATGGATAATACCTTCGTCAGCATAAGGCAATTCTGCTGATCATGATCAATTATGAGTATCTCTATTCTAGCATGGAAAATCTGGCTTGACATAGTTGGTGCTCCCTCACTGTTCCTGAAATTACACAGCCAAAGTGGCAACAATAACCAGGTAAAATGTTACACCCTTTACAGGCAAATTTGTAGGAATCACCTTTTGTACTGGCACATCATTGGAACCTATAGGTTGGATTATCTTCCAATTGGTGAAAAATCATAGAATATCCAGTCGCTTTGGATTACATCACTCTATTATTATACACCTGACGGTGCACCCCGTCCAGATAGGTATTCTAAACAGACCATTACCCAATTACCAGAGTCCGAAGAAGCTTTTTATAAATGAAAGTGGGAATTATGCAAATGTCTCCGCAAAAAGGTATAACGTAATTCAATTCAAGGCTCGTCACTTTTGTACACAATAAATCTGTTTTACAAATAACAATTCACAGTTTAAAAAAATATCACCATGACAGAAAATCAAAATCAACACAACAGGTCGGAATCAGTAACCGAAGACCGCGGTATGTTAACCGGAATGTTTCGTGATCGTGAGAGTACAGAAAATGCGTACAACACCTTGCAAGAAAGAGGCTATACAAAAGACGACATCAATCTGGTGATGTCAGACGAAACACGTAAAAAACATTTCTCCGGAGCCGCCAAAGAAACCGAAATAGGTACTAAAGCAGCAGAAGGCGCAGGAAAAGGTTCTGCAATTGGTAGCACAGTTGGCGCCATTGTAGGCGTTATCGCAGCTATCGGAACAACGTTGGCCATACCAGGACTAGGAATAGTTATTGCCGGACCCATTGCTGCAGGTTTAGCAGGTGCTGGAGCAGGTGGTATAACAGGAGGAATAATCGGAGCCCTCGTAGGTTCAGGCATTCCTGAAGCACGCGCTAAATTATATGAATCCGGAATCAAAAACGGAAACATTGTAATTGGTGTTCATCCCCGCAATGATGAAGACGCTAAATATTTTGAAGACAACTGGCGGACAAACAAAGGCGAAGAAATTCACATGTAGAATTTCTAGTGTGCCTGAAAACGGAATGACGCCAAACGTCATTCCGTTTTAATCATACTGGTAAATACATATGCCAACTAAAAACATAAAAATGAAAAAGACCATCTCGATCAAAGAAATACTACTTCAGGTAACCCTGTTTTCTGCGCTTTTATTTTCCTGCAGTCCGAACCAAAAATCAGAAGACACCAAGGATATTGCTGAAGAACGAAACGATGCCAATTTTGATACCAATAAGCAGGAAAAGGATGCTCAGTTCCTGGTGAACAGTGCCGAAATTAGCCTTGAAGAAATTCAGTTAGGACAACTGGCCCAGCAAAAAGGAACAACATCGCATGTAAAGGCGTTGGGGAAAATGATGGAAGATGCACACAGTAAATCCCTGCAGGATTTAACAGCATTGGCGCAGCGCAAAGGGGTATCCATTCCTACCGCATCTACTGATGATGCAAAAGATGCTTATACAAAACTAAATAAAAAATCAGGCAATGACTTTGACAAAGCCTATGCCGACAGGATGGTCAATGAACACAAAGATGCAATTGAAACTTTCGAAAAAGCATCTACCGATAGTTACGACATCGATATTAAGAATTGGGCCTCCCTTTCTTTACCTGAGTTGCGTACCCATCTTGAACACTCCATTGACTGTCAAAAGAAATGTGAAAATCTGTAGTTCAACTTAATTATTAATATATGTTTCATCACGTAAAAGAATTACAATTCAACGCTCGGGTATCAAAACCCGATGTGCGTTTTGCCAAACTCCTCCTTGAACAATTTGGTGGGCCCAATGGAGAATTAAAAGCTGCCATGCAATATTTTGTTCAGGCATTCGGTTGCCGAAAACCTAATCCTGCCGTATACGATATGCTTATGGATATCGCTACCGAAGAATTCAGTCACCTGGAAATAGTAGGTGCTACAATTCAAATGTTACTTACAGGCGTCAACGGTGAATTGAAAAATGCTGCAGATGAGTCGGACCTAACCAAGATGTTGGATGGGAAAGCGGCAAAGGAAAATTATATCCATGATGCCATGATCAATCCACACTTTTTTATCGTTAGCGGTGGAACACCAACGCTTACCGATAGCGTGGGAAACCCATGGAATGCCTCGTACATTATGGGCATGGGCGACTTAACAGCAGATCTTCGGTTAAATATAGGTGCCGAAACAAGTGCTAAAATGGTCTATGAAAATCTGATGAAATTCACTGACGATGTTTTAGTAAAAGAATCGTTGCGCTTTTTAATGACCCGAGAGGTTGCGCACTTTCAAATGTTTCAGGCTGCACTAGATAGTATTCAGCCAAATTTCCCACCGGGTATTTTACAAAGTGACCCTAAATTCAGTAACAAATATTTCAACCTGTCGAAGGGAGAAGACTTTGAAGGTACCTGGAATGAAGGAAAAAGTCCGGAAATGGGTGAAGCGTGGCAATACATTGACAATCCACATGAATATGTAGTGGAAACCAATGGCTTATTGGATGAAAAAGCCAGCGGAACACACCGCACAGAAAAATCGGTTCAAAAAGCCAACAAAGCCCTAAGTGCGGAACGGAAGGCTGAAGTGGATGAGGCTACTCATCCTTTAAATGGTGTAATGAGTTGGTCGGTTTACGAAGAGGAAACGGAAGCTGAAGCAATCAACCACTAACATAGTAATGAGTAATTTATCAATTAACTAAAAATTAATTTCATGAAAAATAAAGTATCCAACACTACGACTGCTTCACAAAATGATAAACAATCAAAAGCAAAATCAACAAATGCTCCTATGCACTCATCACAACTAATGAAATTATTTGAAGATGAATTGAAAGACATTTATTGGGCTGAAAAAGCGTTAACCAAGGCAATTCCAAAAATGATTAAAAATGCCACATCAGAAGAATTGATAGAGGCATTGGAATTTCATTTAGACGAAACCGAAGAACAGGTTAAACGCGTGGAACAGGTTTTTGAACTTCTGGGCAAAAAGGCCACCGCTAAAAAATGCGAAGCAATAGAAGGTCTGATTAAAGAGGCTGCAGAGATAATGGAATCGTGCGAGACCGGTGCAATGTGCGATGCAGGAATTATTTCGGCTGCGCAAAAAGTAGAACACTACGAAATAGCAACGTACGGAACGCTTCGTCAGTTTGCCGAAACACTAAATCTAACAGAGGTCGCATCACTTCTTGAAACCACATTGGATGAAGAAAAAGCAGCGGATGAAAAATTATCAGTAGTGGCTACGAATGCCATAAATGTAGAAGCAGCTCAGGTAGAAGCATAACGAATGACAAAATGAACAATATCTTCAAAGGATTAATAGCAGGTTTCGGTGCCTATAAATTAGGTGGTGGGTGTTTAGGTACAATCGTGGTCTTTGCCATTATCTGGATGCTGCTGGGAAGCTGTTAATACTATCCTGAGAATACACAAGTGAGAAGCCACCTTCCTCAACAAGGTGGCTTCTTTCTGTTTAGCCAATGCACATTATCCTATACTTTCCATAGGACCAGATTAACTCTCCTTCCCATACACCACAAATGGCTCGAACACGGATAATTGTATCCTGGCATTTCTATCATCGGTAATGGTTACAATACATTAGCAATATCATGTAACACTCTGCGAACTAAATAGCTTCACTTTTACGGTATAGCAACTCCGCTATACATTAAAGTATACGATTATGAGCAAAACATCAGAAAACAATCAGAAAAAAGGAGTCTCTAGAGATCAATCCAATTCGGATTCTAACAAACAAAGGCCTAATCCTAATGATCCCAATCAACGGGAAAAGCAACCTATAGGAGACAAAGATGAAAAGGGTAGAAAGGAACAGGTTTTGGCGAAGATCAACGATAATCCGGAAAGGGAAGATAATGATGAAGGAGAGGATTCTTCACAAATCACCAATAAGGATAACAAAATCACGAATGCACCACGGGAAGATGATAGTATAACCAACAACAAAAATTCAACCCGTAACAGCGATAGTCGGAATGACGAAAATAATTCAGATTCAAGGAATACGGATTCCAAAAGTAAAAAAAAGGGCGCGGTTAGAGAGCGCGTATAATGAGAACAGTGAAGCCTTTCCCCCAGTGGGAAAGGTTTTCAATTTTTGATAAAGGCATATCCTGGTGAAAATAGTAAGAGGTATTTTTAGCCTGTGCAATCAACGCTTGAACGGCATAATGGAAATTGGTATTAGTACTACATGAAGATTTACATAAAAAATATGGCTTGTGAAAGCTGCAAAATATTTGTTAAGGATGCATTCGATGAACTTGGTATTCCCCTTACTAAAATTGAATTAGGAGGAAACGAAAGAAGATCTCTCCACCGATAGTAAGCATTCAAAAAATTTAACGCCTGTACTTCTGACTGGACTATACTGGTACAGTCGATTCCCTTCCAAAATCATCTTGTATGCGAATAATATCCTGCTCATCAGAGGGATATTCCGCATTGGTATGGTGCCACACTTCTGCCAGAACCGCCCATTCAGATAATCCTATCAGACGATGGCGCTCACCTTGTGCCAGGCGTACCTCTTGCCCTTGCGACAACGTTGTGCTGGTTGATTCTATGTCGGTTAAGCTGGTGGCCACTCCTACAGTCCCACTGATCACGCGCCAGATTTCGGCACGTCTTTCATGGTATTGCCATGACAGTCTTTTCCCTGGCTCAATGACTAATATTTTTGGGCTCAGCTTTCCGTTTCGGGTCAACATTTCTTCAACCTCTTCTGGAAAAAATATGGTAATAAACCGCGCAGCCTCTTTTTCGTCAATAACAAAGAAGCCGCCCCACGGACGATGAAAATCATGTTCTGTAATCGTAAGCTCACGATGCTTCAGGTATTGCTTCACCTCTGCAAACAACTGATCGCGTGCTGTACTTATCAATTCTAATTCCATAGTATCCATTTATTTACAAAAGCAAACACCGCAGTTGATAAACGACTCTTGCCTCATCGCTTTCAAAAATTTTCTAGGCAGCTTTAAATTCTTCAGTAAGTACTGCCATTTCAGGAATCGCTTCGTTAAACTGCTCTTCTTCCGTTGAACCTTTTAAAGCAACGATGGAGGATTCACCCGCCATAATGGTTTCCTGCACCGCATCAAAATAACTGGCCCCCACAAACGACTGGTGTTTCACTGCTTTAAAGCCATCGGCCTGAAGGGCAAATTCCCTTTCTTGCAATTCAGAATACCCGGCCATGCCCTTGCGAAGATACAGTTGTGCCAATTCAAACATGCTTGTATTCAGTGCATGAAATCCAGCAAGGGTAATGAATTGAAACGTATATCCCAGATCTGAAAGTTTTTCACGATAAGTCAGCATCTCGTTTACAGAAAGTTGGGAAGCCCAATTAAAGGAAGGGGAACAATTATAGGCCAACAATTTTTCAGGATAGCGCTGCTTAATAGCCTTTGCAAATTCAGCCGCTTCGCCTAAATCCGGATGTGATGTCTCACACCAGAGTAAATCAGCGTAGGGTGCGTATGACAACCCCCGACTAATGGCTTGTTCTATTCCATGTTTTACCTGATAAAATCCTTCCATCGTTCGTGCACCATATACAAAGGGCTTATCCCGGTCATCGATATCACTGGTAATAAGGTTTGCGGCATCTGCATCGGTACGCGCAATCAATACAGTGGAGACGCCCATCACATCGGCAGCCAAGCGGGCAGCCACCAATTTGTCAATCGCTTCGCGGGTTGGCACCAACACTTTCCCCCCCATGTGTCCACATTTTTTTGCCGATGAAAGTTGATCTTCAAAATGTACTCCGGCCGCACCGGCTTCTATCATCTGCTTCATGAGTTCAAAAGCATTGAGATTACCACCAAAACCTGCTTCCGCATCCGCAACAATGGGTGCAAGCCAGTGCACATCACCTTCGCCTGTTACCGTTTGAATTTGATCGGCACGGAGCAATGCATTATTGATTCGTTTCACTACGGCAGGAACACTGTCTGCCGGATATAAGCTTTGATCAGGATACATATTGCCAGACAGGTTGGCGTCTGCTGCAACCTGCCAGCCGCTCAGGTATATTGCCTTTAACCCAGCCTGAACTTGTTGTACGGCCTGGTTGCCCGTGAGTGCGCCCAGTGCCGAAATAGTATCGTTGGTCTGCAGTAAAGTCCACAGACGCTCGGCACCTAATTTGGCCAGGGTATGTTCGATCTGCACGGTGCCCGAAAGTTTCACCACCTGCTCTGCCGTGTAAGGTCTTTCAACTCCCTTCCAACGCGGATTAGATGTCCAGTCGATAACGAGTTGATTTCTCTTTTGTGTTGAATTCATCATATTTAGTTTTCGTTGCGGTAGTCGTTTTGATTTTACTCGATGCCCTTATACATAGGCGTTGTTAAAAAGTCTTCAAATTCATCGTCCAGGACAATGGCATTAAGGATAGCTTCAGCCCTGGAAAGATTTTGTAATCCGCGGCTTTCTGCCATAAATTCCTTTATCAGTGCCGTCATCTCCTCTTTCTCAAATTGCTCATATACTTCACGATTAAAGATTCTTCCATCGCTCAACAGTGGTCTATGATGCACCCATTGCCATAATTGAGCACGTGATATCTCCGCGGTGGCTGCATCTTCCATGAGATTATATAAAGCCACTGCACCTACGCCACGTAGCCACGATTCAATATAGAGCAGCGCTACGTTGATGTTTGTGCGTACCCCCGTTTCGGTAATACTCCTACCCGCAGATGCTACATGGAGTAAGTCAGCGGCAGTTACCTCGACATCAGTACATAACTTATTTTTCTGATGAGGTGCCTTTCCTAAAACACTATCAAACTCAGATTGTGCAATGCTTACTAATTTTGGGTGGGCCACCCAGGTGCCATCGTACCCATACACAGCCTCACGCACTTTATCGGTACTTACTTTTCCAAAAGCAACCTTATTGACCACTTCATCCTTACTTGGAATAAATGCTGACATGCCACCAATGGCATGTGCACCCCGTCTATGGCAAGTTTTTACCAAAAGCTGTGCATACGCGCTCATAAACGGAACTGCCATGGTAATGGCTGAGCGATCAGGGGTAAGGAAAGCCTTATGATTTTTGAATTTCTTAATGATACTGAAAATGTAATCCCATCGACCGGCATTCAGCCCGGCCATGTGTTCGCGTAGTTCGTAAATGATTTCATCCATTTCGAACGCTGCCAAAATGGTTTCTATCAATACCGTGGCCTTGATGGTTCCGCGCGCTATTCCTAATGTTGTTTCAGCAAATAGAAAAACATCGTTCCACAACCGAGCTTCCAAATGATTTTCCAGCTTGGGTAAATAGAAAAAAGGACCACGTTTTTGGTTGGCCAGCAGTTCTCCGTTGTGGTAAACAAACAAGCCAAAGTCCAGCAACGATGCCGACATGGGTTCTCCATCTATTTCGATATGCTTTTCGTCCAGGTGCCAACCGCGGGGACGCACATGGAGGGTGGCTGGATGGTCATTCATCACATACTCCTTTTCCTCTGTTTGATAGGAAAGGGTTCCGCGAAGTGCATCCATTAAATTGAATTGTCCCTCCAGTATTGTACGCCAGGTGGGCGAAGTAGAATCTTCAAAATCTGCCATGAACACCTTTGCACCCGAGTTGAGTGCATTGATAATCATCTTCCGATCTACCGGGCCTGTAATTTCTACCCGTCTGTCTTGTAAGGCATCAGGCAAAGGTGCTATACACCAATCTTGCTCGCGGATAAATTTTGTATCTGTTAAAAATTCAGGAAACTCACCCTGGTCAAGTGCCACTTGCCTGTTCCTTCTGCACTTCAATGCTTCTATCCTACGTGAATTAAATTCACGGTGAAGGGAAATTAAGAAATTAACTGCCCCGGAAGTAAGTACCTGTTCATCCTGAGGAAGAATAGGCGCCTTCACCTGAAGCTTCTCTGGTGCTGATACTTCGGTTGGTTGATGCATAAGTAAAGTGGTTAATTTTTGCGGTGTTGCCATGGCATTTTAAATACCATGGCATACCTTATTCCGCAATTTGTTTCGTTATCCCTTTGAATTTACGCTTCACAAAACCCACCACCCGCTTGCGAACAGCAGCATGTTTGTTCCGTGTTACGCTACCCTTATCAGGTGCAAAAAGGATCCCCAACGATGCCCCTATGGCTCCTCCAATTACAACGCCAGTTAGCAACGTTGATAATCCCTTTCCGTTTCTGCCTAATTTTGCCACGTGCTTAGCGTTAACTTATTTTTAAAACTATAGTGTGACGTTCATTTTTTATCAGACTGGTTCTGACCATGATCAACACAAGCACAAGAACCCAAATAAAGTGTACTGCTGGGCCGGCCTTAAGCACAAAGAATAAAGCTCCCCAGGTAAACGCCAGAATTAGTGCGCCAATCATCAATAATTTTTTCATACGTGTGTATTGCTACTTTAATCAGTGATATTAAAAGCGTATTCCAAGTGTGGCTTGAACCCACGCGTTTTTGTACCGTGGTGTTTGCGATACGCCATCACCTTTATTATCCTTAACATCCCAACCCACGCGTGTGCCGAGTACTACATTATTAAAGTTGAAATCAATACCTCCTAAAAAGCACATCATGTTTTTACGGATGTCATCAGCCCGGAATTCTTCTTCCTGCAACACGTTGGCAGTTGCCGTAGTAAACTTATCCGTCCGTTTAATCAGGTACGAAAACTGAGGTCCCGCCATAAACGATACTCCTTTACCAGCCTTTATCGCGAGCAGCAAGGGTACATCGATATAATTCAATGTGCGGGTAACATTGTATGGGCTCCCTAATAAAGTACCTGTAGCATGAAAGCCACGCTGTGAAAACAGTACTTCAGGTTGTAATCCCAATACTTTGCCGAGTGGTATGGCAATAAAAATACCACCTACCATTCCGAACTTTGAATCAGCTTTAAAATTCTCACCTTGAGCATCATATACATTCGAGTAGTTCGCACCACCCTTCAAGCCAACATAAAATCGTGTCAGCCAATCATTCTCCTGGACAGGCCTCGTATACACTGTTACGGTATCGTCAGGATAAACCGTTACCACCTGTCTTGTTAACGTGGTATAGGTTGTATCGGTAGTTTCCTGAGCATAAAGGGTTGTTGCACATGCAACAACCCCGATTATAAAAAATGCTGTTAATTTTTTCATTCTTGTTATTTTAGTATTGATATGGTTATTTAGTATTACCAATGGTCAGGTTTTTAAACGCTAATCCAAGTGACTCCATATCTCTGTTATATTCCTTCTTAAAGGATTCCCAGTTGCTTTGTCCGTTAACCTTGTAGTCGTCCATACGTCTCTTCATATCGACATTTTTCCGTTCGAGTTCATCCAATTGCCTTCTGTAACCCGCTTGTGCATCCATTTTCTCACCTTTGATAC
>CAZCRJ010000067.1:0-9547 GCA_964501015.1 uncultured Roseivirgaceae bacterium
ATTAATTGAATGTCTTGTGCTGTAATATCTTTAATTCCAAGAAGATGCTTTTGACTAAGTTTAGACATGCTACTCTTTGTTTACCAGCCAGATTTTATTTTGATCATGCCCCTGGGCTTCTAGTTCCACTAACACTTTTTGCGATGACAATGTATTTACTGCCTGTCCTACATAATCGGGAGCAATTGGCAAGTCGCGGGTATACTTCCGATCGATCAACACAAGCAATTCCACTTTAGCAGGCCTGCCAAAAGCAATCATGGCATCCAATGCAGCCCGTACGGTTCGCCCGGTGAATAATACATCATCTACAAGAATAACCTGTTTGCCTTCTATAATAAAAGGAATGCGTACTTCACTTGCTTTGATGGGAATCTCCCTTCTTCTGAAGTCATCTCTGTGAAAGGTGGCATCAAGAAACCCAATTGGAATTTCCTTACGGATAAGTTTTTCGAGTTTTTTATGGATGATTTGTGCCAGGTAGATTCCGCGTGGCTGTAAGCCAAGAATAACGGTATCGGCAAAATCCTGGTGATTCTCTATAAGCTGTTGACACAATCGACTTAGGGTGATGTCCAGCAGGTCCGAATCGAGAATGAGTTTTTTCTGCATATGCCGGGTACAAATATAAATGTTTTTGTGGTAGCAATCACGTTTATTGATACCTCAGCTTATTGATGAAAAACACTTTACGGCTTGAACGGCCAAAACGGGATGAGCTGATTTGGCGTGTACCGTAGGCTAAGAACCGATCTTCATACCAGTATTCCAACTTGTTGAAACTGATGTTATCGGAGGAATGCGATTCATCAAATTGCATATTAAGCTGGTTATATATTTTCCCTTCCACTACATCATTGTCCTGGATCAGTTTCGATCTGATTTGATCATCGAAGAGGTACAAGAGTGCGATTTTGTCATCCTGCACATCCATTTTTACAAATTGCTCAAGCGTAAATGAGCGAACATCGTTAATCTCAAAACTATTATCCCAAAGGAGCTTTCCTTCTTCATCAAATCCCAGAATAATGGCGTGCGTGTATTGGTATCCGTCAAAAACTGACTGGTCACTTCCAAAACTCATGCTGTAAATACTACTACGCTCTATACTTTTATAACGGGGATAAAATGCTTCGCCTAACAAAATATATTCACCATTATAGGGTTTAAACTCATGTACCAAAAATCTATATCCGAAGCGGATTTTCTTGCCTTTTATTTTTTTTCGTTCGATACGTCCTTTTACACGCATTTCGCGCTTGGCTTTCATGTACTTGAAGAAATTTTCCAGGTCAGCAAATGGATAGTAAAGTACGTGTTGCTGATTGGCATCAATGCGTGCCAGATATATTCCTTTTGAGTATTCGGAGTTTCGACTCCCGTAAACACCAGCAATCAATTGAGTGTTGACCGATTCGGGATTTATAATACGCCCAAATAACAAGCTGCTGTTGTCTTCAGGTTGCAGAATTGCATTATTAATCAGATCTCCTGTTGCGGTGTAATTCTTTATCCATAGTGTTTTTTGACGGTTAACATTTTTGGCACTGATCAGGATACTAAAGCTGTCGTCTGTGTTACAATGTATTTGAATTAGCTCACCAGTTTCATTAAATAATCCGGGTAACACTTTGGCTTTAAGGGTAGCAAAATCATAAAATAAAATTACGGGTATGCGGCCTAAAAAATATCCACCAATCAAAGCTCCTGAAGTGGTGATTTCAAGATGTGTGGGTAAAAACGGAATAAAATTCCGGATGGTTGTTTTGCTGTAGTTCCCGGAACCTAAATCAACCTGGTAGAGCTGAAAATTAATATCACTGAAGTCACTTTTATAAAAAAGGAAAAAGGACTTGGATTCCATCCCTTTTTGCTGTGCCAATTGATACTTTTTTTCAACAGGTAAAATACCAGTCCATTTCTGCCGGAACGAGGTATCCACGTAAATTAACTGAAGGCCTCCTACGGGAAGATCGATCATCCGGTGAAGAACTGCACCATCCCGTTTTACAGAAAGAACGTCATAGGCGCTTTCATTTCTGGATAGGGGGATTTCCAGGAGCTGACTCTGTTGAAGCTGCGCCCACAGGGTGACTGGCGCCAAAAAAAGGAGCAGCCTAATTACCCACCACTTTGTTAATGTAAAATACATTGCGTGATCCCTCTTCCCTGCTTGATTTATTTCGAATGGCGTGCTGTCCCCAAACATAAAACGTATTTCCATACCAGTGTCTCACTGCACCTATGGTTTTTTCTTCTGAACGGATTTCATCCCCTTCGTGAAGCAATTTGAGTTTTGCCGTTGTATCTACTGATTCCCTACTCTGTAAAGTAACAGTTTTTACCATCAGCTCGGATTCTTTTTTATATAAGTAGTAAATTTTATCATCCGCAATACAAAAGTCAGCGATTTGTTCAAGAGTAGAGGAGCGAATGTTATCGAGGTTGAAATTCAGATCCCAGATTACTTTGCCCTGGCTATCGAAAGCAACCAGCACCGATTGCGTTATTCTTGTTTCTTCTGTGTTTCGGGTACTGGGTCCATAATAGCTTTGAGGATAATATAACCTGTTATACGGGCGTGGATAAAAGCCCCATGGAGAATAAAACGGGTATGGTCCATACCCGCCATACGGATACGGATCGGGGTAGCGGTTAGTTGAAACGCTCGATGGCACATAGGTTTCAGCAAGCATAATAAATGCCGTTGGATGTTCTTCTATACGATAGGGCATAGCATAACTGGTATACTCCGGAATGCGGCCAATTTTCAGTGCTTCCTGGGTGCGCACTTTGATTCGTTTGGTACGTTGAGGTTTCTCATTGTCCAGGTAATGTTCCAATTCGCCAAAAGCGGTATAGATTATTTTTTGTTCGTTAAATGGATCAACGGGTAAAAAGAAGAAACCGGATGCTTGTCTCGAATTACGACCTCCCCAGGTGCCCAGTATGGCCATGTCTTCGCGAATCAGCATGCTGGCTAAACTTGTTTGGAGGGTATACTTTTCGTCAATTAAAATCCCATCATCCAATAATTCTATTCCGTTGGCATCAAATGTTTTGATAATTATTTTTTTTCGGTCCCGATCGCCCCTGTCTATTAGTATGGTATTAAATGTTTGATTCTGGTTTGGACGCAAATCAACCAGCTCTGTTTGTTTTTGAAAAAATCCAGGTAACACTTTACTGTTTTCTGTATCCGGATTATAAAGCAATACCGTTGGCTCATTATTTACATACCCTCCAAGAATAAAGTTATGTCCAACCTTTATAAAATGAGATAGTTTTAAGGAGAGTTCAGGATTAATGGTATTCATGCTGATCTCGCCCGAAATGAGGTGAATGGAAACAAGATCAATGGAAATTTTAACATTTTCTGGGGTGTTAAAAATCAGGTAAAGAAAACCAGGTACAGCTTCATATCCCATCAGGTTTTTACGCTGGTCAATTTCCAGCTCTAGTGAATTTTTTTCCTGGAGGGCAGTGTCTAACAAAATCAGCTCCCATGTTTTATTCCCGCCTTTGAATTTGTTTTTTTCCCGTATTAAAGCAAGGCCGTCTTCTCGGAGGGGTATTACTGTAAAATCATCGTCTGAAAATTTACGTTCTTTTTCATACCGATGAGGTTGCAGAATCGCTGATTTCACGGAATCTTGTGCAAAGATTTCGAAAGAATGAAGCAGTATAAATACAATTAAAAATTGCCCGCGTATCATGATTGCCCGCTTAACAATAGTATCCGATCAACTTCTTCTTTTTTTACAGGTTGCACCGACAGACGTCCCTGTCTGACCAGCGCCATATTCGTCAGGGTTTTATCCGATTTCACCTGGGCTAGTGTAACGGGCTGTTTCAATTTTTTACCAACGGAAATCTGTACCGCTACCCATTCCATATCCTTCGGATCAGGAAAAGCTTCTTTAGTAACCTTAGCTGTTCCAATAATCGCCTTCTCTGCTCCACTATGGTAGATGAAAATCACGTCACCTTTTTTCATGGTATTCATGTTGTTACGGGCCTGATAATTCTTAATACCATCCCAAACAGTTGTTTTATCGCTAACGAGATTATCCCAGGAATAGGTTCCGGGTTCCGTTTTTACCAGCCAATAGTTCATGCATTTCAGAATTTAAACCTGAAAATAAGAAACTTTACACTGCAATGTCTTGCCTTTTGTTTGGATATGTAAGCTGTAAATCAATACGCCCTGACGAGCTTTCCTTCCATAAAGTTGATGTATGACTGGTTGGCTACTTTCATACCTCCGGGAGTTGGGTAATCGCCAGTAAAATACCAGTCTCCAGGATGTTTTGGACAGGCTTTATGAAGGTTTTCGACAGTCTGAAAGACAACTTCTACTTCTGCCTTCATATTTTTCGGACGAACGATGTCGGCTATTTTCTTAGAGACCTGATCAAAGGTAAACTGATCATAGAGTTTTTTTACATGATTTTGTGGGTACTTGTCGTGTTCCGATTGAAGGCATTGTTCATAAACTTCGTCAAGCAAATCTTCTTTTCCGCTTTCTTTAATCAACGCAATCATTGCCCGGAAGGCAACAAAATCGCCCATACGACTCATATCAATACCGTAACAATCCGGGAAGCGTATCTGTGGAGCGGATGAAACTACAACTATCTTTTTGGGTCCTAGCCTATCCAGTAAGGTAAGGATACTTTTTTCGAGCGTAGTACCACGCACAATGGAGTCATCGATCACTACCAAGGTGTCTTTACCTCGGTTTACAACTTCATATGTGGTATCGTACACATGTGCCACCAGATCATCCCGGTGCTCATCATCGGTGATGAAGGTACGCAGTTTGGCATCTTTAATTACGAGCTTTTCTATACGTGGCCGGAATGAAAGTACGTCCTCTACGGGGTCAATGGAGGGTTTGCCATCCAGTATGATTTCCTTTTGTTTGTTGATCAGGTAACTCTCCACTTCAGCCATCAGCCCATAAAAGGCGGTCTCGGCAGTGTTGGGTATGTAGGAGAATATGGTATTTTTTAAGTCGAACTGAATGGCCTGCAATACCTGGGGAACAAGCAGTCTGCCTAATTTTTTACGTTCCTGATAGATGTCGGGGTCGTTCCCACGGGAAAAATAAATACGTTCAAAGCTGCACGATTTTTTCTCTGCCTGGGGAAGTACCTGGTGGAGTCCATATTCTCCACTCTTGGTTACAATAAGGGCATGCCCTGGGGTAATCTCTTCAATCTGGTTATAGTCAATATTGAACGCAGTTTTAATTGCAGGTTTTTCGGAGGCAACTACGACTACCTCATCATCGGCATAATAATAAGCCGGTCGAATTCCGTTCGGGTCGCGCATAACAAAGGCAGATCCCGATCCTGTTAACCCGGCCATGGCATACCCGCCATCAAAATCTTTACAGGCTCTTTTTAAAATACGTTGAAGATCGATTTCATTTTCGATGATTTCAGATTTGAATATTTGCCTTTGTAAAATTCAAAGAGGCCCTGTACTTCTTCATCCAGAAAGTGACCGATTTTTTCCATAACGGTTACGGTATCTACCTTTTCTTTTGGATGTTGACCGATTGACATCAATAGATCAAATAATTCATCAACATTGGTCATGTTGAAATTACCGGCCATTACCAGGTTACGACTTCTCCAGTTATTTTGCCGCAAAAATGGATGAACGCTTTCAATGCTGTTCTGGCCATGCGTACCGTAGCGTAAATGCCCCAGCCACAGTTCTCCGGTAAACGCAACGTTTTGCTTCAACCATTTCTCATCCCGAAACTTTTCTTTCCCCTCTTTCTGGGCTTTCCGGTATTTACGCTCAATTTTTTTAAACAGGGATTCAACCGGTCGTTGTTTTATGGAACGATAACGACTGATATACCGCCTGCCTGCCTCCAAGTCGATTTTAATATTAGCAATTCCAGCTCCATCCTGTCCACGATTATGCTGCTTTTCCATTAGAATATACATCTTTTTCATGCCATAGGAGGGGCCATACTTATCGATGTAATAGGAAAGGGGTTTGCGTAGGCGGATCAGGGCGATTCCGCATTCGTGAAGGATTTGATCGCTCATTGGATTCCGTTAAGGCACAAAGTTAATGCTATTCGGGTAACCCATCAATATTGGGTAGAGCAATTCAAATAATTAGGTCTATTGCGTTGATTTTGGGAGCGTAAACCAGAATGTGCTACCCTCGCCTTCCTGGCTTTCCACCCAGATTCGGCCTTTATTCTTTTCGATGAACTCTTTGCACAGAATAAGTCCTAAGCCCGTACCTTTTTCATTGGCGGTGCCACGCGTACTATAGGGGTTGATTTTATCAAAGAGCATTTTTTTAATTTCCGTGTTCATTCCGATGCCGTTGTCGGAAACAGAAATCACCCATTCGTTTTCTTTTTCCTCTGTAGCGATGGTGATTGCTCCACCCTCATGGGTGAATTTTAAGGCATTACTCATCAGGTTTCGGATGACCAGGTTGATGGTATTATTATCGGCAAAGGCGAAAGCTTCAGGCGATACGTCATTAATGAAATTTAGTTTTTTAGTTTGCACAGACCCCATTAAATCAATGTTTTCCTCAACCAGCTTTTTTAGGTTAATACGCGTTGGTTTAAGTTTCATTTTATCCATCTGTACCAGTGTCCAATCAAGAAGATTGTTAAGAAGGGTACGGGTATGGTTAAAGCGAGTCCTTAATTCTTTTATTGCAGAGGGTAATTCGCTGTTGTCAATGGCGCCTTTTTCCAACAGGTCCAGTATACCGGCAAGGGCATTTATGGGTGATCGGAGATCGTGCGAAATTATAGAGAAAAACTTGTCTTTAACCTGGTTTAATTGTTCCAGTTCCACACTTCTTTTTTTGATTTCTTCCTGGTGTTGTAACAACAGGGTATTGATACGCTTTCTTCGCTGACCGCTCCTATAGACAGTAAACAACAGAATTACTGTTAAGGCCACTACTACCACCAATACGTTGCGGATAAGCTCTTGTTTTCTTAGTTCGGATTTTCTGAGCTCTTCCATTTTTGTAAGCGCATCAATCTGTATGTCTTTTGATTCCGTTGCAAACCGAATCTGATCTCGGAATATTTTCTGTTGCATGTCGGTGCCAAACAGGCTATCATTGGTTGTTTTATATAACTTGAAATACTCCAGCGATTTTTTGAATTCTCCTTTCAATTCCCAGAGTATTGACAATTTATTATAACATTTGATTTCTAGTATTCGGGCATTGTTGGCTTTGGCTATAGTAAGCGCTTTATAAATATATTCTTCTGCTTTATCGAAATCACGATCGTTAAGAAACAGGGAGCCTCTTCCCAGTTCTACTTCTGCAATACCGAACTGATTATTAGTTATTTCGTGCAAATGAAATGTTGAATCATAATAGGCGAGTGCTCTATCATGAGCGCCTGTTTGCAAGTAGATGCTGGCAATTTTTATTAATGTTTTAGCATGTAGTTCACTAACTATGGATTCAGGGTTTTCCCGAATGAGTGCACGTGTTTCTGCCAGCGCCTGGTGAAGATAGATAAGGGCCGAGTCGTATTTTCCCATTCGAAGCATGACATCTCCGATTTCATCCAATGCATAGGGGTTTCCTTCCAGATCGCCAAGGGCAATACTCCGTTGCTTGGATAACTTCAGGTGCTGAATGGCAGTTTCATATTGTCCTAATTCCTTTAATACCCTCCCGACATTGTGAAGGGTGATGTTGATCAGTATGGAGTCATCATGGGTTACTTTTCCCTGTCTTAAAATAGTATGAGCGCGAGTCAGGTAATAATAAGCTTCGTCATAATCGCCCATTTCATGGTAGTAATTCCCGATGTTGCTGTGGCTCAATCCGATTTCAGTTGAGTCTTTAATCTCCAGTGCTATCTGAAGTGCGACTGTTTCATAATCCAGCGCTGTGGTGTAATCACCACCAAGACTGGACGAAACGGCCAAAATTCTGTTGGCCTTTAATTTCAGGCGATTATGGTCGATTTTGTCCGCGAGTGATACAGCTTCCCTGGCGTAATTCTGGCTTTTCCGAAAGTCGACATAGGTGTATGAACTGGCAAGAGAGATCAATAAACTTACACGTACGGTATCGGGGATTTTCCCTGAAAGTTCACGCTGCAGGCTATCGATATGGTGGCCAGACTGACTAAAAACGGTGCTGAATGGTATCAGCCAAAGGATAAAAACGTGAGAGAGTTTTAAAGCCATTTCAATAGATGGGTCTGGTATAATCTCTTTATCAGCATGTGTTTACAAAGAGATTCCTTAAAAATGCCACTAAATGTCGATTTATTTCAGCTAAAATGAACTAAAACAGTACATGAGATATACTTTATATAGAGGAGGATGAGACTTACCGTGTATTGCCATTGCAAGTTGCTCCGTTAGGAAAGGGCCAAAAGGCCATTTACCTTAGACTTTACCTAAGGAAACATATCAAAATCAAGATTCTACGGACAAAAAAAACTGCGGTCGAAACACCGCAGTTTTATGGGATAATTTCAAATGAGGATTACACTGTTGAGGCCAGCCTCGGAAGCACCTGTTCACGGGCTTCGCGATGACTGCAATAGGAGCATTTGTAATGCTTCACAAAAATTCCAACGTCATCAGCTGTAGGCGCGCGCTCTAATTCTTCACGGCTGATCTTGAAGGTATAGTAACCACACTCCGGACATTCCTCTGCATGCTGATAGGCAAAATATTTTTCAATTTTTTTAGTACCCGTTTTTTCATCCAACCATACGTCATAATCGATCGCATGAAATAGCTCTTCTTCTATCATATAAGCCTCCAGGTATTCATCTTCTTCCTGCTCACTAAGCTTGCGCATGATATTGCCTTCGGCAGAGGTTCTGGGCTTATTCCGCAATTTAGTAAGCCTTTTTTCTACAAACCTAGGGTAGTAAATGCGCACTGCGCTGTAGACGATAAAATAGCCAATTACGGCAAAACTAACAGTAATGAAAATGCGGACATAAAACCAAGTCATTCCACTTTTATGGATAATATCATCCGCCAGAGTATTGGCAAAGAGAAATCCTGCCACGATAAATGCCATCAAGGCGTACCAGAAATACCGGATTTCGTGAAGATTAACGTAATCATACTTTTCTTTTAAATCCTTGATTCTGAAGATACGGAATTCATGATAGAGAAGAATCAGAAATCCAATGCCAATGAAGACCAATGCCCCGGTATACATGTAGTAATTCCAGGTGTCTAAAAATTCGTGATTAACGTCCATAGGGTATAATAAAGGTTTGGGTTCCAACTGAAAGATAAGAATATTTTTGAAGGATGTATGCGAAATTTAACGGATTACCAAGAAATTTTGGCTGGCAAGTGGAATTAGAATACTTTTAGCAAAATTTTACACTATGGCTTATAACTTACTGAAAGGGAAACGCGGCATCATTTTCGGTGCCCTCGATGAAAATTCTATTGCCTGGAAAACAGCGCTCAAGATAAAGGAGGAAGGGGGAAGCTTCACCTTAACCAATGCCCCGATTGCCATGCGCATGGGGAAGATCAATGAACTG
>CAZCRJ010000068.1:0-9522 GCA_964501015.1 uncultured Roseivirgaceae bacterium
TCTGTCCAGGTCAATTAAATATCCAATTTCGTAAAGGGGAAAATTTTTATCATCCGGAAATTTCTGTTTGGCTTCCTGAACGATAGCCAAAGCTTTTTCCTTGTCTTCTTTTGGACCACCATAAATCGTGGCCATAAGGGAATAACTATCGGCAGATTTACCACCCAATTCATTATACTTTCCAAGATCCGCTAAGGCAAGGTCAAAATCTTCGTTGGCATAGGCAACAAGACCTGCATAAAAACGAACTGTCGTATCCTGCGGTGCGATTTGCTTAGTTCTATCGAAATATTCAAGTGCTCGTTCAAAGTCATCATCCTGGTAAGCAGTAGCACCTTCGTTGATATAATAGGCATACAGTGTTTCCATTACCTGAGATTTGAGCACAGGTAAACCATACTGATCGGCATAAAACAATTCGTTTCTGGAATTTTTATTGAACTCATCCGCCTTGGAAAATGCTTCGAGAGATTGTTCAAAACTATTGGATGACAGAGCCTTGGCTTCTTCATTGGATGTTGTATCCAGCGAAAAATAGATCAACCCCTTGTAGAACCAGGTCTTGGCATCTACTGACAATTTGGGGTCTGTAACGCAAACATCAATCATGGCCTTGGCGTCCGCGAGCTCGTTGGCTTTCCAGGAATTCAGGGCTTTGTTGAGATTCGGTTTAAGTGGCTTTTGCGCCAGCAACGCAAGTGGCATTGCCATTACTAAAAGAATTACTGCTTTTTTCATTTTAATTTAGGTTATAGTCGTATTTAGTTCTCACCTGGCTCATCAGCCATTTGTTGTATTTTCTCTACTGAAGATATCCTGTCGTCTTCGTTAAGTTTTATCAGACGCACTCCCTGTGTGGCACGTCCCATCACCCTTAGTTCGCTTACTTTAATTCGTATGGTGATTCCTGAGCGATTAATAATCATCAGGTCATCTTCATCCACGACTTCCTTGATTGCAACAAGCTTGCCAGTTTTTTCCGTGATGTTGATGGTCTTCACTCCCTTACCCCCACGCTTGGTAATGCGGTAGTCATCAATCAATGAGCGCTTTCCGTACCCCTTTTCAGATACGACCAGCAAATTAGCATCTTCACGGCTAATGCAAACCATTCCAATTACTTTATCCTCCGGTGAATCCAGTGTAACGGCCCTTACGCCTGCAGCAGTGCGACCCATAGGGCGAACGTCCCCTTCTTCAAAGTGCACAGCCTTGCCTTCAGATTTTGCTATAATTATTCGGTTCTTACCATTTGTTAATGAGACAGTTAACAACCGGTCACCTTCGTTTATAGTGATGGCGTTTATGCCTCCCTGCCGTGGTCGTGAATAGGCTTCCAGGGATGTTTTCTTGATGGTACCATTTTGAGTACACATAATGACGAAGTTGTTGTTGATATATTCTTCGTCTTCCAGGCTCTTGATATTAATAACGGATTTTACCGTATCGCCAGGTTCAATATTGATCAGGTTTTGAATGGCTCGTCCTTTTGATGTTTTCGTTCCTTCCGGAATTTCATATACCTTTTTCCAATAGACCTTTCCGGTTTCGGTGAAAATCAGGAGGTAATTATGAGCATGGGCGATGAATAAATGTTCCGTGAAGTCGTCTTCCTTGGTAGAAACACCGCGTGAACCCGTTCCACCCCTTCCCTGGGTGCGGTATTCTGATAATGAGGTTCGCTTAATGTATCCCTGGTTGGAAATGGTTATTACCATCTCTTCATTCGGAATCATGTCTTCAACGGTAATATCATCTTCCGTCTGTACAACCTCCGTTCTGCGCGCATCCCCATACCGGTCTTTCAGATCGGTTAATTCATCCTTAATGATCTGCATACGTACCGGCAGGCTGTTCAATATCTCATTTAACTTGTCGATGAGGGCCTTAACTTCCTGATATTCTTGCTGGATTTTATCGCGTTCAAGGCCGGTAAGGCGCTGTAAACGCATTTCCAATATGGCCTTCGATTGAATTTCACTCAGTCCAAACCGCTTAATAAGCTCGTGTTTGGCTGTATCGGGGTCTTTTGAAGCCCGGATCAGGGCGATTACTTCATCCAGGTTGTCGAGGGCAATCAGGTAGCCCTCCAGGATGTGGGCTCGTTTTTCCGCTTCGGCCAGTTCGTATTTGGTTCTTCTTACCACCACCTCGTGACGATGATCAACGAAATGCTTAATCAGGTCCTTCAGGTTTAAGGTCTGCGGGCGTCCTTTTACAAGCGCTACATTATTGATTCCAAAGGTAGACTGTAACTGTGTGTATTTGAATAAGTTATTCAACACAATATTCGCAATGGCATCCTTTTTCAGATCGTACACGATCCTATATCCATCCCGATCAGATTCATCACGGATGTCGGATATGCCTTCAATTTTCTTGTCGTTTACCAGGGCGGCAGTCTTTTCGATCATAAAGGCCTTGTTCACCTGGTAGGGTATTTCGGTTACAATGATCTGGTCGCGGCCATTGGTATTGGTAACAATTTCGGCTTTTGCCCTTACCACCACCCTTCCGCGACCGGTGCGGTAGGCTTCACGAACTCCAGAGGTACCATAAATTATCCCGCCTGTTGGAAAATCAGGGGCGGTAACAACTTTCATCAGGTCTTCTACGTCTATCTCGTGGTTATCGATAAAGGCAACAATGCCATCAATTACTTCCCGCAGGTTATGGGGAGCCATATTGGTGGCCATACCAACGGCTATTCCGGAGGCACCATTGATCAGCAGGTTCGGAACCTTGCTGGGCAAAACGGTGGGCTCACTGTTCTGATCATCATAGGTTGGCTGGAAATCAACTGTATCCTTATTGATGTCGGCCAGAATTTCTTCGGCAAACCTGCGCAGACGAGCCTCGGTATACCGCATTGCGGCCGGAGAGTCGCCATCCACCGATCCGAAATTTCCTTGCCCGTCAACGAGCTGGTAGCGCATTGACCATTCCTGTGCCATGCGCACCATGGTGTCATAGATGGAGGCATCCCCATGTGGGTGATACTTACCCATCACATCACCGACTATACGGGCAGATTTTTTATACGGCTTGTTGTAGTTTACGCCCAGTTCGAGCATACCATACAACACCCTGCGGTGTACCGGTTTTAATCCATCCCGAACATCGGGGAGTGCACGCGAAACGATCACCGACATCGAATAATCGATGTAGGCTCCGCGCATTTCGTCTTCAATATTAATAGGTATTATACTTTGCCGGCCAGGGATCAGGCCACCAGTTTCTTCAGCCACGTGTAAGGTAGTTTATATGTCGTTCAGTAATCGCGGAAACAAGTTGTTTTGAGGCTTGTTTTCTAGCGATGCAAGGTAATGAATTTGCCTGTCAAAAACGTGTTTTAACGACTCTAATAATGGTTTTTTGTGAGAAATTTATACGCGGATTTCGGGGCGTTAATAGGGGTTCAATTTGCGTTTATTTTTACCCTTGTATTTGATCAGTGTGGGGTAGTTTTCACCGTAATGCGGGTTCTGTTTTTTATAGATGGGATGAACCCGGCTGCGATACTCCCGGTTGCCGTGGGCATGATTAATCTGGGCCTTGCATTCCTTGTTGTAGCACCTCCGCAATTCCGGTATTCTATACGATGCGCCAACATTCAGATAAAAGGCATTCATGGAATGCGTGATGCTTTTACCCGCCTCCTGAACGGTGAGGTTATAGCTTTTGAATTCAACCGATGGCCTGATGAATAACCGAAAGTATTCCGACATGTCGCGTTCGATCATCGCACCCAAATTGACATACATGCCCTTGTCAATCATGGCTTTATCAAATTTCTTTCCTAACCCATAGCCACCCAAGTTGGCATCGATGGTCAGGAGGTACTGGTCATACCGATACACCGACACCCCTAACAGGGCGAAATATTTGGTAAGGGAAAAACTGGAAATATCAGCGGAGAAGGAATTAATATCATTCGCGTAAAGCAGGGGTTCAAAATCATTTACACTGACAAATTCTGTTGATACACCCCCACCTATGCGAAAGCGGTTAAACTCGACATGCAGGGTTGCTTTTAGAGGTATGGTAAAGGATTTACTTTTAAAACCAATGGCGGCAGTATCGGCATTAACTGTAAAGTCAGCAGGGTTAATGACCTGGCTGGAAGGTGTAACGGTATTAAACCAGTTGCTGAAGCCATCTCCTGGCGAGGCCGGATTGAATAAGCGCGGAGGTGCATTCGGTGGTTGGTGTATGCCGAAGCCCGGCACCTCATGCTTAAACGTAGTGGCGCTAAACCCGGTGCTTACGCCAACGGTAAGTTTGCTCAGCACTTTTCTGAAAAAGTTGGGGCCCTGGCGGTCCACATAGAAATGATCCAACGGAATACTGACTTGCTTATCCTTATCCTTCTGTGCCCAAACCAATCGCGGAACAAAAAGAGTAAGGAGCAAAAGAGATATGATGATTGTCTTGCTCAGGGTATTAGCAGGTAAAGGCGTAAGGGAAAGTACGAACAGTCCTCATGATCGGGTTTATGGATTCCAAAATTAAGCAAATTCAGCAATCATCCTATCGTTTAACGCCTTGGGGGTCGCGCTTCAAGGGATGTAAAGGTGTGAAAAAGTGTTTGTCCGGCTTTAGGCCGATAGGTAAAGGTGTGGCCATGCCCGTCACCACCCAGTAATGTGGTAGTGAACTGAACATCATTAATCCCATTCAATAAGGGAACACGGGAATAGTAAATACTGTGCGGCAACGTTTGCCAGTTTCTGGTATCTGCTTTTTCTGTCATGGCGTTGATCAACCCCACCATTGCGGCCAGTCCTTCATCTTCTTTTCGTGCTGAGAGTTCCGATGCTTTTTTCAAGGCTGCCCGTATCAACGCCTTGCTGAATTCAAGCATCATTCGCTCCTGTAAACTCCGGAACGCAATCTGGTTGATGTCTTCCGCCAGGTGCAAGGGATAGACGGATTCGTTGGACACCAACGTTGCTCCTGTAAAATATTTTGGTCGCTCAACATATTTTGGAAACGCCACACGAAACACCTGCATCCGGCTTACCGCCTTGCGGTCTTCATCATCCAACACCGGAAAGGGAAAAACTAATCCCAGTTGGTCGTTATACAACAGGAACATATTCCCCTCCCTTCTGATCAGGAAGTTGATGCTCCACTCGTCCTTTACCGGACTGAGTCCATTGTGCCACAAAAAAATCAATTCCGCATGGGGTGAATCCACGGTAAAATCTTGCATTCCAAAGGAGTTTTTATAATACTCAAATTCATCGCGAAAGCCTGCCCGCCACGCTGATGTTAAAAGATCTTTTTTCACCTGTTCAGGTGCCTGCACACCAAAAAGTACTGCGTAATCTTCATCATAAATTTCGATCGCATTCCTATACGCAATAAAGGCGTTGTTCCAATCGCTGGTGGCCTGATAAATAATACCCATCAACGTATGGATGAAGGCATCCCTTCTGTAGCGCGAGGGTGAAGCATACCGGTCAGAGAGTTGTTGCAGGCGAATGGTTAAGCGCCTGCATTCTACAAGGGCTTCTTCATACTGTTCCATCTTCACAAAGTTCAGCGCCTTGTAGTACAGTAACATGAGGTGTTCATGATCTTCGCCCCGGTAAATTGTTACCATGGGATTGGTGAGGAAGGAAGCGGCTTCACGCGCATAATTGACCTGGTAATCTTCACCAAAGAGAAAGGCTTTTTCGAAATAGGAATTGCTCTCTTCGTACTGGCCCATTACAGAGAGCAACAAGCCATGGTTGACATACGACAGAAATTTTACGTTGGTGCGCTTATAGAGGTTACTTTTTCGCAGCGTCTTTAAGGCGTTGTCCAGGTTACCTTCTTCAAACTGCCGGTTATACTCGTAGGTGCTTTCATAGAAGGAAGCGCATGCTGAGAGCAGCATCATGAAACAAATGATGGTAGTACCTTTCAGCATTACACTGTAAGCGGTTAGTTCTTGACGAGCTTTTTAATTTCATGCTGACCATACCATACGCGCCTGTTGGTTTCAATATCCGTAAGGTATAAGGTAGTGATGTAGTTGACTACCCGTCTTTTTTGATACACATCCGTTTCGGAGTTCATTTCACCGAACAGCATCAGATCCGCACCGAGTTCTTTTCCCCATCGTGCCGCTGTGGCGGGATCAGCAAAATCCTGTTGTTCTGCGCGCTCCTGGCGCACCTTATCGCGAAAGTCTTCTGATTCTACCAGGTCGGCCATGCCCGAATTATGGATGACGATTTCAAATTTCTTGATGTAGTTGCCCGCATCAATGTGCTCACTGGTTTTATTGCGGATGGAGCTGATGACGAGTACCGGTTTACGCCCCAGTTGATCAGCATACTTTTTAAAGTTATCGGATTTGAAAAGATCATGGATCATTTGATCCGCTACCGTGCGCGAATCCGTATCATTCCACCGTCCGCTTAAATCAATTTGTGTGCTGGGATCGATACGGGTTACCGAACGCGAACAGGAAAATAGCGTAACCAGCATCATGATGAAGAATACATTTTTCATACTCGTGGGTTTATACGTCAGGAAAATCAAAAATCTTGCCGAAATGCCGATCGTTAGTCGTTTAGCTTTTTCAATGCGCTAATCATTTCGTTCGGATCCGTTGCACTGAACACAAAATTTCCGGCCACCAATACATCAGCGCCCGCGTGTCTTAACGCAGAAGCATTGGTAAGGTTGACCCCACCATCAATTTCAATCAGGGCTTTCGATCCCGTCTGCTCAATCATGGAGCGTAATTGCTTCACTTTCTGATAGGTATGTTCAATGAATTTTTGTCCACCGAAGCCAGGGTTTACCGCCATGACACAGACCAGATCGATATCCGTAATGCAGTTTTCCAATTCCAGTATAGAGGTGTGTGGATTCAGTGCAACACCGGCTTTACACCCAAGCGCTTTAATTTGCTGAATGTTCCGATGCAAATGCGGACAGGCCTCCACATGAACCGATAGTATTGCCGCACCGGCTTTGGCAAAGGCTTCCACAAAGCGTTCGGGATGAACAATCATCAGGTGCACATCCAACGGTTTCACACTATGCCTGTTAATCGCTTCTACAACCGGTATGCCCATGGAGATGTTGGGAACGAATACGCCATCCATAATATCCACATGCACCCAGTCGGCCTGGCTGTTGTTGATCATGGTAATTTCTTGCTGAAGGTTAGCGAAGTCGGCCGCCAATATGGAAGGTGCAATCAGGGGATTTGTCATGGATACCAGTTTGTGCAAATATAGGAATTGGTGAGTGGGTTGAAGGATACTTTTCCGGATTATCCTGGAGATAACAACGCTAATCCCCTACACTTTCACCAACCGGTAGGTATACCATTTTCCATCTGCCTGAACTTTCAGAAAATAGATGCCCGCACTTAGGGCCGACATGTCGATGGCGTAATAATTCGTTAGCCAATTGAACGTTACCGATCGTTCTTCCAGCACCTGCCCCTGCAGGTTAAGTAAGGAATAATAGAGCTGTTGTATGGCTTCCGGATTTTTTGGCCGTAGGGTTATGGAATCTTCAAAAACAGGATTTGGATAAACCGCGATTAACTCATCCTGCTGCAGTTGTTCGAGGTAATTTTTTACGGCTGTATAATGCGGAATACCATAACCATATAAATTATCCGGTGCTGATGCCTGGGAGGATGACATCCGGATAACGTCCATCAACTCTTTGTTGGTGAGTTGGGGATAACGTTGCCATAACCCCGCGGCCAGTGAAGTCATCAGCGGTGCCGAAAAGGATGTTCCTGAATTGCTGGAAACCGTGCCGTTGGAACGAACAATAGAAGCGCTTACGCCCAATGTCATCACATCCGGTTTTATGCGTCCATCGCTGGTGGGGCCAATGGAACTGGATGAACTTCTGACGCCACTTGCGTTAACACTTCCAACAGCCAGCACATCGCGCCCATCGGCAGGAGCCGTTATAATTCTCCAGGAAGCAATGTTTCCTTCAGTGCCGGCACTGGCCACTACCAGTATGCCCTTTTCTGCTGCCAGTTGTGCCGCACGGGTTACTACTGCTGTCTCACCATCCATTTGTGCGGTGGAATAATTCATGCCGGCATTATCAAAGGTGCTATACCCGAGGGAGGTGTTGATGATGTCCACTCCTGCGCTGTCGGCACGCTCAGCGGCAAACAACCAGTTGTATTCTTCAATTCGGTATTCTGAGTTGTCATCTTCTGTAATAAACAATTGGAAAGTCGCATTTGGCGCTCCGCCCGTAAACACATTTTCTTCCAGTGCTCCGATGATGGAGAGCACACGCGTTCCATGATCGTCATGCAAAAAAATATTCTTGTTGCGGTGTACAAAATCATACGACACATTTTCCTGGAAACGGTTTTCGGTGAAGATCTGTTGAAAAGGTGAGGTACTGTTCACACCTATAAAACCAGAATCAAATATTCCGATGGTAATGCCTTCTCCCCTATACCCCTCATGGTGCATGATGTTGATGCCAATCATGCCCAGTTGATTGGCCGTGACTTCTTCCGCAGTGTTGTTACGGTTGTTGACGTATTTTTTTCGGCCACCATTCGGTATGTTGCCGGGCGCTACATATTCAATGGAGTGCACTTCCGGCAAGGCCATAAGCGCAGTAACCTGCGATGCATCGCAATACACCAAAACACCATTCATCCATTTTGTTTTATAGACGATGGTGGCGCCAAGTCCTGACACGGCATTAACATACTCCGGGTTTACGGGCAAATCCGATGCGTTGATCGCCAGACCTTGAAACTGCCTTCGTTGCACCGCCTTTTGTGAAAGAAATTCTTCCGGATTGGAAACACTGTATGGCGTACCTTCTTTGTCGGTAAAAAATACTACATACCGGTTTACCTGTGCTTCGGCAAAACCGAATACCAGGAAAAAAAATAATATGACTAATCGTTTACTGCTTTCCATATTCCCTCAACACCTGCTTGGTATAATACCCTCCAATAATTTCCGTACCCGGCAAACCACCACTGGTGGAGAACTGAATTACATTGCTTTCCTTGTACGCTAACCCGATACCAAAGGCATACACCTCTTTACGCTCATCCTGAAACAACAAGGTACGCTCGTCACTTTGATTTACCACTACAGTATTGTCAAAGGAAATATCCGGATTCACTTGAAATGCCTTTCCCATGCTTTCAATGCGGTATTCATCTTCTCCCAACGTATTAAAAATATTGCCATTCCACTGATTCCCCACCTGCATCGGAGCGATTAGCTTCACAAGCTTTACATTTTCTTCCTGTACTACCCTATAGTGGCCACTTCGATATGCTGACCAGGTATTCACGTAGGTCCAGTCATCAGTTTCCTGCTGCCGTGTACTCCGATGAATAACATAAGTCATGCTTCCCTCCCCATTGGTGAAATAGTCCACGATCGCTTGCCGGAGTTGATACGTGCGTACTTCCGGAGAAGCAAATGCTGAATAGGTTATTTCCTGCACATCATAAACCTGGTACATGCCAACCGTTAAGGGGAAATAGTCATCTGGGTTGAT
>CAZCRJ010000069.1:0-9490 GCA_964501015.1 uncultured Roseivirgaceae bacterium
ACAGCTTCATTGGATTCCATCCGAAGGTAACGCAATGAAAGAAGAACAACCCAACAATCCGCTGCACGGTAAAACCCTAGAATATATCATCACCTCACTGGTAGAGCATTATGGATGGGAGGAGTTAGGAGAACGAATTCCTGTCAATTGTTTTCGCTTTGACCCCAGTATCAAATCAAGTTTAAGCTTTCTCAGAAAAACACCTTGGGCCAGAAAAAAAGTGGAGGATCTTTACCTGGATACGCGTTGGGAAGACCGGTAAGGTTATTCCTTAACCAAAAAATTAACACCTTTGCGTCATGACCGATCGTTATGCCCAACGCGGAGTTTCCGCCAGCAAAGAAGATGTTCACCAGGCCATCAGCAAGCTTGATAAAGGATTATTTCCGAAAGCTTTTTGTAAGATTGTAGAGGATCATCTTGGGGGTGATCCGTTATTTTGCACCGTAATGCATGCTGATGGAGCTGGCACCAAATCATCACTTGCCTACATCTACTGGAAAGAAACCGGAGATATCAGCGTGTGGAAAGGGATCGCCCAGGATGCCATCATCATGAACGTGGATGATCTGCTCTGTGTTGGTGCGACTGATAATATTCTATTGTCTTCTACCATAGGAAGAAATAAAAACCTGATTCCGGGAGAAGTAATTTCAACAATCATTAACGGCACAGAAGAAGTGCTGGAGATGCTCCGGAAATACGGGATGAACATCCACAGTACCGGTGGCGAAACAGCCGATGTAGGCGATCTGGTGAGAACCATCATTGTAGACAGTACCGTTACCGCCCGAATGAAACGCAGCGATGTTATTGACAACAGCAACATACAGGCTGGCGATGTGATTGTCGGACTGGCATCGTATGGAAAAGCAACCTACGAAACGGAGTATAACGGAGGCATGGGCAGCAATGGACTTACGTCTGCCCGTCACGATGTGTTTGCCAAGGAATATGCAGCAAAATATCCGGAATCATACGATAAAGATGTGCCGGTAGATTTGGTGTATTCCGGTAAATACAAAGTCACAGATGAACTCCCGGCTACTCCATTGAACGTGGGCAAATTGGTTCTATCACCTACGCGCACCTATGTTCCAATTATGATCGAAGTGTTCAAAGAACATCGACAGCACATTCACGGTCTGGTGCATTGCAGTGGCGGAGCACAAACCAAAGTATTGCACTTCATTGATAACCTTCATGTCATTAAAGACAACCTGTTTGATATTCCTCCGCTGTTCAAACTCATCCACGAAGTAAGTGGTACAGACCTGAAAGAAATGTATAAAGTCTTCAACATGGGACATCGTATGGAGGTGTACCTTGATGAAAAGTATGCCGAACAGGTAATCGCCATTTCAAAAAGCTTTGGGGTGGATGCTAAAGTGATTGGAAGGGTAGACTATTCCGTTAAAAAACAAATTACTTTAATGACTTCAGCCGGGGCCTTTTTATATTGAAATTATGATTGACATAAAATCTGGTTTTACGCATAGTGAAATCCAAAAAGTCAAAACATAAGTGTTTACTCTCCTTAGCTTTCTGGCCTTTACAGGATTTGTAGCCTTCTATTCCTGGTGGAAGCTGCGGAACCAAAACCTTGAAACCCAGGATGGATACTTCCTGGGTGGTCGCAGCCTGACCGGTGTAGTGATTGCCGGCTCCATGCTGCTCACCAACATCTCTACCGAGCACCTCGTGGGCATGAACGGCTCGGCCTACAAGAACGGTGCAATCATTATGGCGTGGGAAGTTACCTCCGCTATCGCCCTGGTTATTGGGGCACTCTACTTTGTGCCGAAGTATCTGCGCATGGGACTCACCACCATTCCGGAATTTCTAGAAAAACGATTTGACAAGATGACGCAGGCGATGATCTCGCTTTTGCTGATCATCTCATTTGTAGTAACACTCTTACCGATTGTTTTATACACAGGCGCCATCAATATCGAATCCATTTTTGATATCTCCGACATGCTGTCGATTAGCAAGAACGAAGGCATCTGGCTCACCGTGGTGGTGGTAGGTGTAGTCGGTGCGGTCTATGCCATCTTTGGCGGACTCAAAATGGTGGCCTATACCGACACGATCAACGGGTTTGGTTTGCTGATTGCCGGAATTCTGGTACCTGCATTTGCGCTGTGGGATATCGGTAACGGAAATATTCTTGACGGACTTGCTACGGTGTTCCATCATGATCCCTCGAAATTCAATGTGATAAGCAACGAACCATCGGTTGGTAAGGGAGCAAGGGATTCCATACTTCCGTTTGAAGTATTGTTCACCGGACTGATCGTTAACCAGCTTTACTTCTGGACCATGCATCAATCCATTGTTCAGCGGGCACTTGGTGCGGTCAGTCTGAAAGAAGCGCAAAAGGGATTGCTGTTTACCGGTGTATTGAAAATCCTTATTCCGCTGGTCATTGTTCTGCCGGGCATTATCGGTTTTTACTATTTCGGAGATTCTTTGTTCCATGCTCAAGACAGCGTGTATCCGCTCCTGGTAAAACGCGTGTTGCCGGTTTGGATGACCGGATTTTTTGTAGCGGTAGTGATGGGCGCCATCCTCAGCACATTCAACAGTGCCTTAAACAGTGCGGCCACCATTTTCAGTCTGGATGTTTTTAAGGTATACGTTAACCCGGATGCAGAGGAAAAGAATTTGGTTCGCATCGGTAAATGGACATCGGCACTGTTGGCTATCATCACTATTCTGGTTGCCCCCTTTGTTGCGAATGCTCCGGAAGGACTTTACCAGTTATTGCAGCAACTCAATGGAATTTTCTTTGTGCCGATGGCCACTGTGATCATAGCCGGGTTCTTTTTTCCAAATGTATCGGCAACAGGTGCGAAAGCTGGTCTCGTGTTCGGTTTGATCTTCTATATCGTTACTTATTTTCTGTTGAAAGTGGAGGTTCACTTTGTTCACATCTGGGGCACAGAATTTATCCTGAACCTGGTGGTTATGCACCTGGTTTCGGCACGGTATCCTTCTGCGGAAAAGTTTCACATGCAGGATTCCGGCAAGCTAGACTTGAAACCATGGAAACACGCCAACACCGTGGGATGGGTGCTCGTTGGCGTCACGGTTATTATTTACGTACTTTTGGGGAGTATCGGATAAGCTATGGAAACCGTTGAAAAGAAATTCAGGAACTACGACCAGTCGGACATAACGGCTGCGGTTCGGGAGCATTACCGGAAGATGCGCATGTATCAAACATACGATTATGTGCAGCGGATGAAAGCCAAATACCTCACGTTTGATAAACCCATGCCCCTTTGGGATGCAATGGAAAAACTAAACGCACTCATTGATGTAAGCGATCCCGATCTGAACTTGCCCAACGTGCAACACTTGATTCAATCCGCGGAAGCATTACGCGAAGACAACCGTCCCGATTGGATGCAACTGGTCGGACTCATTCATGATCTTGGCAAAGTGATGTATTTGTGGGGAAGCGATGAAGACGGCACCAGCCAAGCCGAACAATGGGGGTTGGTAGGTGATGTGTTTGTAGTCGGTTGCAAGCTTCCGGACACATGTGTTTATCCCGAGTTCAATGCTTTAAATCCTGACATGTCTGACAGTCGATATAACACGGAGCTTGGCATTTACAAAGAAGAATGCGGCCTGGATAACCTTCACCTGGCCTGGGGCCACGATGAATATTTTTACCAGGTTTTGAAAAATCATCCTGCTAATACACTTCCGGAAGCAGGCATGGTTATGGTTCGGTACCATTCCTTCTATCCGTGGCACAACGGTGGAAGTTATACGCAATTCGAAACAGCAAGAGATCTGCAATACAAAAAGTGGGTTTTGGATTTCAACCAATACGATCTGTACACCAAATCGCAAAAGGTGTATGACCTGAATGATGTGAAGGACTACTACCTTCCGATTGCGGAGAAGTATTTGGGTGAAGGCTCCATATCCTGGTAACAACCCTTTCCACCCAGAATGCCTTAATTATCCGCGAAAGCTCATCCGATATCGATTACCGCAAAACTTATCGTTTCTCAATGGGTTTTCAATTCCGGGATTTTACTTAGCACCCGTTATCTTTACCTCCATGGAAAACTTCAAACACAAATTTCCCATACAACTCCGGTTCAAAGACATTGATAAAATGGGGCATGTAAACAATGCCAATTACCTGACTTACATTGAAGTTGCGCGGGTAAAATATTTTGAAGATGTAGCGGGTACGGATCGGAAGTGGAGCCAACAGGTGGGAATTATTCTGGCCCGAATTGAAATTGATTATAAGGCACCGGTATTTCTACACGATACCATTTTTGTATACACCCGCTGCTCGCGCATTGGTACTAAAAGCTTTACCCTTGATTGGCGTATTGTACGGGAAAAATCCGGTAACGAAGAGGTGGTTGCGCAAGGCGTTGCCGTGTTGGTGTGCTACGATTACGTACACGAGAAAACCATCGCCATCCCGGCAGAACAACGTCAGCGACTTGAGGAATTCGAAGGGCTTCGCTAATACTATTCTATTGGGCCCTTTCTATAGGTAATGTTACCCGGATTTTATCCCAATAGAAATTCATGTTTACCACGCTATCGGAAGGGGTAAACGATATGGTGAATTGTTCCACTTCTGTATCTACTGCGGTTACCGATGCGGGTACACGAACTACATCAAACTCTTCCTCAAAAGGATCTCCACCGATCTTCGCACCCCAGTATTCCAGCTTGCTGTTAAATACTATGGTCCAGCTATCGGCTCCCGGAATAGTATATACCGAGTACCGGCCTCCTTTTAGCACCTCTTGACCCATTTTTACATCTGCACTAAAGCTGATTTCGGTAGCTTCATTGGCACCCGTGCGCCATTTCTTTCCATAAGGTACCAGGGCTTCTTCACTTTCGTTTCCGAAAATTAATCTCCCCTTTTTGTAAGGCTGGCTATACTTGACCTGGATAGTCAGGTCTCCGGAGGTAAACTCCTCCACAGCCGCAGGGCTGTGATTTTTGGTGGTCATCATAAGGTAGGCAACATATGTACCAACGAACAAGATGAGGGCGGCAAATACCCAAGCGATTTTTCGAAGCATGTTTAGTGTGATTAAGCATTAAAGGTACAACGTTTTCTGATTATCCGGTTAGTGTGGACAAACAAGGTATCCTTGTCTGTTATGCCAGCATCTATGATTACATCCGCTCCTGTAATCGCTCTTTGGGGTGGACACAATTCTTGTTAGTTTACTTCCTAAATCCTGTGTTCATGAAACGAGTTCTGCTATTCCTCTTCCTTCTTACATTTAGTGCATCCTTCTCACAAAAGAAGAAGCCTACTCCACAACCTGAAGGTAAACCAATGCCATCGGGCATCGAAACCAAGGTAGCTGGTATGAACCACTTTCCGGGATATTTCGATTTCTATTATGATGATAAGCAGGACCGGCTGTTTCTTGTTATTGATAAACTGGAGACGGAGTTCCTTTACGTGAACTCATTGCCTGCAGGCATCGGCTCAAACGATATTGGCTTGGATCGCGGACAACTGGGCAGCACCCGAATTGTGAAGTTACAGCGCGTGGGACCAAAGGTTTTAATGGTTCAACCCAACTATCGCTTTCGCGCGATTACGGATAATGTGGATGAACAAAAAGCGGTTGAGCAGGCTTTCGCACAATCTATTATATGGGGATTTACTATTGTCGCTGAAGAGCCCGGAAAACTTTTGGTTGACGCTACCGAATTTTACATGCAGGATGCACGGGATGTAATCGGGGTGTTACGCAGTCAGCAACAGGGAACCTTTACACCGGATAAAACGCGCTCTGCATTTTACTTGCCGCACACTAAAAACTTTCCGCAAAACACCGAAGTTGAAGTTACCCTTACGTTTACCGGACAGGCTACCGGAGGAAATCTTCGTAGTGTAACGCCTTCCCCGAATAGTGTTACGGTACGGCAACATCATTCCTTTATTCAGTTGCCAGACGATCAGTATACGCCACGAAAATTTGATCCGCGCTCAGGATACTTTGGAATGACTTATTATGATTATTCTACTCCTATTCATGAATCCATTGAAAAGCGTTTTATCAACCGCCATCGACTTGAAAAGAAAAATCCCAACGCGGCAATTAGTGAACCGGTAAAGCCCATTATCTATTACCTGGATCGGGGAACACCCGAACCCGTTCGGTCCGCTTTGCTGGATGGTGCCCGTTGGTGGAACCAGGCGTTTGAAGCAGCCGGGTATAATGATGCCTTTCAGGTAGAGATAATGCCCGAAGGCGCAGATCCCATGGATGTTCGCTATAACATGATTCAATGGGTACACCGGTCTACACGGGGGTGGTCCTATGGTTCATCGGTAAGTGATCCGCGCACGGGAGAAATCATAAAGGGTCATGTGTCATTGGGGTCCCTTCGTGTACGGCAAGATTTTTTGATAGCCGAGGGATTGCTTGCCCCATATGAAGACGGGAAAGCTGTGCCTCCACAAATGCTGGAGATGGCACTTGCCCGGCTTAGGCAACTATCAGCACATGAAGTTGGTCACACCATTGGTTTAGCACACAGTTACGCTTCCAGTACAGAGGACCTCGCTTCTGTAATGGACTATCCTCATCCCATCGCCACTATCAAGGACGGCCAAATCGATTTAACTAAATCCTACGATGATAAAATCGGAACATGGGATAAGGTTGCTGTTACCTATGGATATCAGCATTTCCCTGAAGGAACAGATGAAAACACTGCGCTCGAAAAAATTTTACAAGATGCATTAAAACAAGGCCTGACGTTTCTGTCGGATCAGGATGCGCGGCCAACAGGAGGTGCCCATCCTTTTGCACACTTGTGGGACAATGGTGCCGATGCAACGGACGAATTGAATCGGGTGATGCAGGTGCGCGCGCTTGCCTTGAAAAATTTTGGAGTAAAAAATATTCGTGATGGAATGTCCATGGCTTCATTGGAAGAAGTGCTCGTGCCCATTTATTTTTTTCATCGCTATCAAGCAGAAGCAGCTGTTAAAATTCTTGGTGGGTTAAATTACCGATATGCCTTGCGGGGTGATGGTCAGCTTACAACCGAATTGATTTCGCCAATAGTGCAACAAAAGGCATTGGATGCATTGCTTGCTACGGTTACTCCGCAGGCACTTGCGTTACCTGCTGAAGTAATTAAAAATATACCTCCCCATCCAATCGGATTTCAGCGGTCGCGAGAAGTTATGCGGTCACGCACCGATTTAACATTCGATCCGCTGGCCCATGCTGAAAGTGCATCAGATATGATATTCAGTTTAGTATTTCATCCGGCACGTGCTACCCGGATTGTTCAACACAATGCCATGAATAATCAGCAGCCTTCCCTTGAAAATGTAATCGACAAAATAATAAACACAACAATTAAAGCGTCTGCCAGAACTGGCTATGATGGCCTATTGCAAATGACGGTGAATCATACTGTTATTAATAATCTGATTAGGCTTGTTATGAACAACAGCGCATCAGCGCAGGCACGCGCTGTGGCTAATTTCAAATTAGATCAGATTAAGAGTTGGTTATCTGAAAAAGTAAAATCTACTACGAACGAAAGCTGGAAAGCTCATTATGCATATGAACTAAGCCTGATCAATTCCTTCCACGAAAATCCAGAAAAGTATCAGCCAGAAAATTTATTGTCTGCGCCTCCTGGGGCACCTATTGGCGCCACAGAAGAGTACTGCTCGCAGGGTGAATGAAAAAAGGTAATTACTTTCGCTGACTTTTCTTTGATTTCGAATCCTGTGAAATAATTTGCAACAATCGTTTACGGCTTCCTGCGTCTAATACATCAATATCCGTAAAGTCGTTAAAATTATTACCCACTTTAGTGAAAACCTGAACAATGTAGTATTCACCTGTATCGTCATAGTTATTCACATTCACCAATGTATAGAGTGCCGTGTAGGTAGCCTTGTTGCCTGCACCATTTAAATTACCCTTGAACGATTTGAAATCTACTTTTACCTGAAGGTTATCTGATGTTCCAGAATAGTAGTTATACCCCATACCGTAAATCCTGTCCGGATAGTTAACATTATCGTTAGACGGGAGGAAAAGGGTTTCAAAACCAGTTCCATGATTCTCTGCCCGGTCAATAATTGTAAAGTTTCCTGTAGCGGGATCTTCCATCCATAAAAACATATCCATATCTACATCACCCGCTGTTCCATCACCCGCATCCCATGAGAGGTTGATACGAAGACCGGGATCAGCACTTTCATCTTTATCGGTGATGGTTATGGTATGAACAGTTTTGGCACCCACTGCAGCACCGCCACTAAACCCGGTTAAGGTAAGGATGATCGTTTCATTTGGATCATATATTTCATCTTCAAGAATTGTGAAGGTTATCCCCGTTGAACTTACCGTAAACGTATAGTCTGTTCCCTGGGTGGCCGTTCCACTATAGGTTATCGTTGGCGTTACTCCCGTTCCAAGTGTGGCCGAAAATAGTACACTAACGTTTTGACCTTCTGTTACAGTTGAGGCTGTTGTACTAAAATCAATTGGCTCGGCTATCGTGATGGTATGAACAGTAATTGCACCCACCGTTGCGTTGCCGTTAAACCCGGTAAGTGTAAGAATAATTGTTTCATTAGGGTCAGCAACGGCATCTGCCAGTATAGTGAAAACTATCCCCGTTGAGCCAACGGTAAATGTATAATCGGTACTTTGAGTAGCAGTACCTCCATAGGTAATAATAGGGGTGACACCAGTGGGTAAGGCAGCTGAAAATTCTACTGTAACGCTTTGTCCTTCTACAGCCGATGAAGCTGCAGTAAGAAAACCAATCGCTGGTTTTGGCTCCGGTTTCTCATCGTCACTGCAATGGGTTAAAAAAAGTATGCTGCCTAAGCAAACTAACGCGGTTGATACTAATAGCTTTTTCATAATGGTCTTAATAATGCTGCAATTTACGCTTATAAAACGAATAACGGTTGACTTTGAAATTTGGTATAACTCTTGCCCTTGCGGTATTACCAAATGCTATAATTTTATGAAATCAACCAAAAACGTTTGTTTTGCGCTAATGGCCATGGCTTTAGTGATTGGCACATTGGATGGTTTCGCTCAAAGCCGCGGAAATACCCGGGGATATGACAAAAATCAGTATAAAAATAATCGTGAATATGACCGGTTTGATCAATTTTCCAGCCGTGATTGGCGCGGGCCAACGCATGATCGCAGCGGGCGAGGGTATCAGTATCATCGCCCACCACACTGGGCTCCGGCACATGGCTACCGCAACCAGGTTCGCTATGTTTACTATCGTGATTATGATGTGTATTTCGATTCCTATCGTGGGGTATACTTCAGTCGTTCGGGCAGAAACTGGATAATCAGTCAACAAATCCCCATACAGATGCGAAGAATGCCTTATGATCGATTTGTTTATACTGAATTAGATTATTACGATGATGACTTGCACTATTATCTTGATCGAAGACGTGCAGGGGGAT
>CAZCRJ010000070.1:0-7450 GCA_964501015.1 uncultured Roseivirgaceae bacterium
TATTAAGTTTCAGAAATGTAATATTCTCGTGAAACAAATGGTGGCTCATCCACATTGCCAGAATCAAACCCACATCTCCTATCCGGTAAATGGAAAATACTTTAACGGCATTTTTTACTGGCAGATACCGGTCTCGGTAAAAGGCGATCAGTAAAAAGGAAGAAATTCCGAGTACCTCCCAACCTATAAACAAGGTTTCAATGTTGCCGCTGAAAATTATGATGTTATACCCGAGGTAAAAGAAAAGAATGGTGTTAAAAAAACGTTTGTATCCTTCTTCACGGTGCAGATAATACCGACTGTATACCGTAACCATAAACGTTAGTACAGAGCCAACAAACAAATATGTTGCGGTTAACTTATCAAAATAAAAATCGATCAGAAACTCGTAATCATGTGACGTGAACAGTACAAGCTCCTTTAGGTTAAGGACTGGATATCCATGCCATAACCAATACACAAGAAATAGTTGAAAGCCCGCCAGGTGAAGACCAACTGTACCAAATACTACTTTCGAAATTAATCCTTCATTCTTCGCTGGAAGAAACAGGCTTATACAAAAACCCAGGAATGGGACTAGTATGAATAATTCCAAAGTCTGTGTCATATCACATTAGTTAGGAAGCAATGAATAAACCGGTAAGTTATTGTGATACGATTCAACAAGTTCTTCTATGTCGGAAATGGAAGCTACGGTATCGTGCAGCGGAGTGTACAATTCAAAATTACCATTGTGGAACCTGTAGAAGTCTTTAGTCTCCGGATGAACAACAACCAGGTTTACCCACTCATTAATAAACCATTCATACGTTGCTGCGGATCGCTGAATTGTTGTTAACACAACTTCTGGGAAATGTTCAACAATGATGAGTAACCGGATGGGTTCATGCACTTCAATCATTTGGCTTGGCAATCCTGGTCTGAGATCGCCATCAATTCCATTCGCCACACCGAATAACCCCATCACGTTGTGGGGAAGTTTTGTGCCCGCTCCCAACTTTTGATTATCAGTCCGGGAGAAATAATACTCCAGGTTTATCCCACCGCAAACCGGAGTTGCAGCCTTGATAATGTTGAAGAGGTAATTTCCTTCAGGATCAACGCGGTAGTCAAATGAATTTAAAAAGGCACGCCTGTCCAGAAACAAATGCTTTGAAAGTTGTCTTCTTCCAATAATGCACAGCGCGTTCGTAGCATGATTAAGTTCCGGGCGCGGTTCAAATAACGAAACCGATCTGATTTTTATTTGCTCATGAATTTCCCTCGGATCCGACTTTGTATTGATCGAGTCAAACCTTCGGGACCGTTCCTTGGCATTTAAACGGAGAGCACTCAAGTAAACTGATTCATTTTGCTTATGTAACTCCTTATTGGCAAGCGATAACGCATCTTCATCAAAAAAAACAATTTCATCGCGCGTAGTATCGTGTAAACCCCCAATAAACTGGGTTTGCCGAGGTATTGATATTCCTTTTTCCGCTAAGTGCCTGCGCACTTCCGGATGATTGGCCATAAAACAAATTACACGTGAGTTTACAGATCCAGCCCTACCCGAACATGCCCCACAGTCATATGCAGCATAGTGTGGATTATTTACACTGCTTGATCCATGCCCAATAACATACACCAGTGAAGCAAATTCCTTTACCAAACCTATGCTTTTCAACAATTCCTCCACCCGTGTTACCATTTCCTCAACAGTAAATCCAAGCTGCAAGCCCTTCTCCTTGTGTCCTGGATTTTTAATTTCAATAGTAAGTTTGGAATGCTTGTCCATATGCTGAAAGGACGAAGCCGTTGCCGGCCCAAGAGAGGGTTTAAAAATATTCAGGAACAACTTGAATGCCGACCAAAAGCCAAGTGTTTGTGCTATTAGCCAACCATGAAACAAGGAATGTGAACGTTTAGCAAAATGAGCATCCCGTTTATGTTTACGCCTTATACCGATTTCTTTTATCAGGTAATTAGGCGTTACCGGTGCAGGACATAGTTTGGTGAAAAACTTTCCATGATCAGGTTGAAAATAAAATTCCACACCAAAAAAACCTGGTGTACCAAACGTTTCACAATGCGAATCTTCCCGCTCTAAATATCGTCTTAAAGAGCATTCTCGATCATCTATACAGAACATAGCCTGAAAACTTTTTTTTCGTGCTGTTGTCTCCGGATCTTGTTGTAGTAATCCTGCCAGTACTTCATCGTAATAACTCCTTTCAAAAGCCTCCTGCCAAAGCATGGTCACTTCATCCAGTTCGGTTACCGTGACCGCTGCAAAAAGTTCTTCCGGCTGGTTAAACAATCCTTGCTCAAGCGGAAGCCAGTATTCGCCAAAGAGGTAATCAAGGGCATCAATCTCCAACAGTAATTCAAAAATGATCAGGTCGTGCAGGGAAATTTTTCGATGATCCAGTAATGTTTCAGGGTGATCTTCTATCATTGCCACCATACCTGACCACCCCTGGTGTGCAAATTGCTGATCGAAAAGATAATGTTGATAAAGTGATTCATTAAAGCCAACGATGATTCTTAAAAGTTGGGGTATCTGGCAATGGCCTTTCAACAGAAGTTCCTTTGCACGGGATGTTCGGAAAAAACTGGAATAGCTATTTTTTTCCAACTCACGAATGGAGGCCAGAAAACCCTTATGCCAAACCGGAAAATTCCAAATAGAAATTCCCTGGTCCAGATAACTACACAATATTCTGAACAACAAGGGCTGTACCAGAGAATCAAGATCAACCTGGTGTAATCTTTTCCAGTTGGATCGAAGAGTACCAATGCGGGGAGTTGGTCTTTGGTAAGTTTCTGAAAGAAGCTTCTTCTTCCACGTTGCCATGTTATCCGCACCCTTAATTTGAATGATTACTTGTTCCAATACATTTTCCTTGATTCGGCCACTCTTGAAACAATCGCGGTATTCGGTAAGCGATAACGATACCCGGTATCCAAGTATAGTTGATGCACTAAATATTGCCTTATCGAATTTCAGGTGTTGAAAAGCATGAAGTGTATTGTGATGGATAAAATCTTTTAGTGGTGCCTGGGTAGGCAGGTAATGTTTTAATTGGTGGAGTATTTCATGCTCATTAAAGGCATGTGAAGTGGAGGAAGTCATAGTTTAAAATGCTGATAAAAGTGATTACGAAATGCAAAAGGAAATGACCGGATACAGTCTGGCTGAGCTTTTCCTCAAATTCGTAAACTTCGGTTTAACAGGTAAAGGAAAGGCGAACCCGAGGTATACAAGGCTCCCAAAACTTTAACGCTAACGCCAACTCCATAACGCGCGGAATTATGCTTAAAAGATTGAATGATTGAAATAGATGCTAGACTTTTCTCAGACTCCTTCTCTCCCTCTTTTTCTTCAATAATGAGCTGAACAATACGCTTAGTTCCAGCTTCAGACTTTGGTGAAAAATGGATGAAAAATGAGTAACCTTCCTCAGCGATTACGGTAGACCGACTAACCACCGAAACCAGCAGAAAGCAAAGTATTAGCATACTTGCCATTGGTCTTAATCTGTTTCGGTTCATATAACAAAGGTATAGAAGGTTTGTCCAGAAGCAAATCTTAAAAACAATCCTTATTTACGGTTGCCGAAAATATTGATAAGGATAAGGATCAGATAGCCAGCATGGCCATATCGTTTTATACGCCATTTGAAAAATTCAGAAAAATATGCAGACCTTTGATAAAGGTTTTCGTTAAATCATCAAAATTCAGTGCTTTGAGGAAATTGCTGGTTTTCTTGTTTTGTTTTCAACTGATTGCCTCCTCGGGAGCTGCCGCGCTTATTGCCAGGCATTCTCCATCAGCCATTACATCCGACCACCTTTCAGAAGCTCTCCACGACACTGATCTGATGCTTCATATCATTTGTGAAGAAACGAATTCTGAAGAACGAATTGAAAAAACATTACATGCTGCTTTTTTTGTCTTAGAAGTATTCAATAAACTATCAAAGTTTGAATCGGTTGAGGTAACCTGGTGTGTACCGCATATGCTGTTCGATTCATCCCCTCCCAAGTATTCCCTGCATAAGGTTTTTCTGATTTAGGCCCTTTTTATTTAGGGTAGTAACACCTACAGGGTGCCCTGTACTCATGTGCTTCATGCACTCCTCTTATTTTCTAAATTCCAACATTATCCGGTAGCCCAGCTACCATACCTCAATGAAAATGAAAACATTAGAAATTCCAAAAGATGGACTGGAAGGACTAAAACAAAACTGGCGGGTGGATGCACTTTCTGGTTTTCTTGTATTTCTGTTGGCCCTACCCCTAAGCCTTGGCATTGCCAAAGCCAGTGAGTTTCCACCGGCTATGGGCGTGCTCACTGCCATGATTGGTGGACTTGTGGTGAGCTTTTTTGCAGGATCACGATTAACCATTAAAGGTCCGGCCGCAGGATTGATAACCATTTGTGCAGGAGCCGTAACCGAAATGGGTGGGGGTACACAAGGCTGGCAACTTGCCCTGGGTGTTATAGTAGTTGCTTCACTTCTTCAAATTGTTTTTGGCTTTTTAAAATTTGGCGCACTTAGTGATTTCTTTCCGCACTCTGCTGTTCATGGCATGTTGGCTGCTATCGGATTGATTATTTTTTCAAAACAGATACACATTTTATTAGGTATTGATCCGGCCACCTTAAAAGGACTAGAACCGATTGAATTATTTGAACGAATACCTAACTCTATACTACATGAAGATTTACGCGTTACCTTCATTGGTGTTATTAGTCTGATTATCATTTTTGGATTGCCCTTATTGAAATCTAAATTCTTAAAGCGATTTCCAGCACCGGTTTTTGTTTTGCTGATCACCATTCCGTTGGCGTGGATGATGGATTTCAAACATACAGAACCTGCTTTCGATATGGTGCAGATCGGAGATTTCTGGAGCTCTATCGGCTTTAACGCCAACTTTTCCATGATTGGTACTTTTGTGTTCTGGAAATATGTAGCCATGTTTCTGTTTGTAAATAGCCTGGAGTCGCTCCTTACAGTGAAAGCTATTGACGGACTAGATCCGTGGAAACGCATATCCAACCCAAACAAAGATTTAGTTGCTGTGGGTATTGGCAATACTGTATCGGGTATGCTTGGTGGACTGCCCATGATTTCGGAAGTCGCGCGTAGTTCGGCCAATATTTCATTCGGTGGCCGAACCCGATGGGCCAATTTTTTTCATGGTTTTTTTCTGTTGGTGGCCATGTTGTTGTTTATACCCGTAATTGAAATGATACCCAACACAGCCCTGGCAGCTTTACTAATAGCCGTAGGCTACAGGTTGGCTTCACCGAATGAGTTTTTTAAAACCTATAAAATCGGTTCTGAACAATTGGTGATATTCATTACCACCATTATTGTAACTGTAGCCACAGACCTCCTGATTGGAGTTGCAGCAGGGGTGCTCATGAAGTTTATTTTTCACATCGTGAATGGCGCACCCATACGCAGCTTATTTAAAGCACGCTATGAGCGCACAGAAAATAATAGCGCTTATCAGGTAAAGGTTTTCGATGCCGCTATTTTTTCAAACCTCATTGGTTATCGTAAACTTTTCCACTCCTTCGAACCGGGCAAAAAAATAAAATTCAATTTTTCAGAAGCACGAATGGTTGACCATAGCTTTATGGAAGCCTTTTATCATTTTCAGGAAGAATATCAGCATAACGGAGGACAGGTAATCGCCACAGGTTTTGATAATTTCAGGGCCTTCTCCAACCATCCGCTCGCAGGGCGCAAATATGATCCTGCAAAGCAAAGTCTCCTCGAAATCAAACTTACATCCCGTCAAGTGGCACTTCGTAAATTCAGTGAGGAGCAGGAGTACTCTTTCTATCCGCAAAAAGTACGAAGTGTTTTAAAGTATAAAGATTTTCCCATCGAAAAAGGAACACACATCCGGTATGAAGAGAATACTTTAGAAAAATACCTCGAACATGGAAGAATTGCTGTTTCTGATATTATTTTAACGGAAGGAGCGGGTCAGGCTGAACGAAACATACCAATAACTGTTGCCCTGCTAAGCGAAATTAATCTCTTTATTCCTGATTTTGCTCTTGAACCTGAAAATCTATGGTCGAAATTTTCGGAGCTTACTACAGGCAAAGACATTGACTTTGTGAACCATCCGGAGTTTTCAAAAAAATATTACATGAGAAGTAAATCAGAGGAAGCCACACGCGCATTCTTTACTGAACAGGTGATCTCATTCCTTGAAAATCATGAGAAGATTCACATCGAGTGTCACCGAAATAAATTACTACTTTATACGAAGCGTGATTTATTGGATTTGCAAGAAATACTCTGGCTCGAAAAGTTTACAGAAGAATTTCTTGATGTGTTAAACCAAAAAGTTATTTCACCAGCAGTTTCCTGAACACATTTGTCTATGAAGCTCCTTAAAAGTCGATACGTATTTTCTAAAAAACTGGACAGTAAGTCCGGCTTTTTTATTTTAGCTTTACGCTTTAGCAAACTGCAATGACTGATCTGAAAGAAATTTTTTCTGTTTCCCTCATACTCTTCTCCGTAATTGATATTATAGGCGCTATTCCATTTATCATTACTATTAAAAAGCGTGAAGGAAGAATTCATGCCGAGAAGGCCACCCTTATCTCCGCTGTGTTAATGGTTGGATTTCTTTTCCTGGGACAATCCATTTTAAAATTATTTGGCCTTGATGTTGAATCCTTTGCCGTAGCCGGTTCCATTGTAATTTTTATTGTTGCCCTAGAAATGATTATGGGCATAACGTTGATGAAGGATGATCCGGATGCCAAAGGTTCAGGTTCTGTTGTACCCCTGGCCTTTCCGCTAATTGCAGGTGCCGGCACACTTACTACGATCCTTTCATTACGAGCTGTGTACGAACAATCAAACATTCTTATTGGCATTTTACTGAACCTGGTTTTTGTATACCTGGTATTGCGGTCATCATCATGGCTGGAGCGTAAGCTCGGCAAGTCAGTCTTTTCAGTTTTGCGAAGAGTATTTGGTGTAATCCTCCTGGCCATTGCGGTGAAGATTTTTAAGGATAATGTTTCATTCTGAGATTAAAGGGAATGCTTTTTAAATCCTATATGTTACCTTTAAACTATGAAAGCACTAAAGGTTGAATTACCGGATGACCTGAATCTTACCGAACATGATGTAAAAATGATGTTGGCTGGGCAGCTCTATGAAAACAGAAAGTTAACGTTAGGGCAGGCATCCGGATTGGTGGGCATCACAAAGCGTGAGTTCATTGAAACTATGGGCAACTACGGATTTTCACTTTTTAGCCAGTCTATAGTCGATTTCAGAAATGATCTTCGCTTCGGCGGGGTCGAGAAATCCGCACCCACGGCACGCTTGCGCATCACAGTCGGACGATCCAGCTGATGATAGTCCGGCTCGCCGTCGGCCTTCTTCTCCACCAGCTTGACCTTTAGCTCATCCTTGAC